>JACMLI010000739.1 GCA_014379705.1 Gemmatimonadaceae bacterium | reverse complement strand
GGCTTCATCGCCGTCTGGAACACGTCGATAAAGAAGTCGTCGGCGGCCACCGTGCGCTGACCGGACGCGCTTGTGAGGGTGACCGCGGCGCCTACGGCAAGCATGACAGCCGGCAGGTCGGCGCCCGGGTCGGCATGCGCGAGCGATCCACCGATCGTCCCCATGTTGCGCACAGCCGGGTCGCCGATGTGCGACGCGGCCTCGGACAGCACGGCCACCTTGGCCTTCACGATCGGCGACGAGACCACGTCGGCATGACGCGTGGTGGCACCGATGGTGATCGTGCTGCCACCGTCGGTGATGCCGGCGAGGCCGCTGATGCGCGAGACATCAATCAGGTGCCCCGGCGCCGCAAATCGGAGCTTGAGGACCGGGAGGAGGGAGTGGCCACCGCTCAGGAGCTTGGCGTCGTCCCCGTACTTCGCGAGGAGCGCCAGCGCGTCCTGAACGGACGACGCGCGATGATACTCGAAGGCTGAAGGATACATGGCTCAGTTGCCTCCCTTGGACTGCTGGATCGCTGCCCAGATCTTCGCCGGCGTGAGGGGCATGTCGAGGTGGGTGATGCCGAAGGGGGCGAGGGCGTCCAGGACGGCGTTGGCGGTGGCGGACGTCGAGGCGATGGTGCCCGCCTCGCCGGCGCCCTTCACGCCTAACGGGTTGACGGGGGACGGCGTGACCGTGCGATCGGTCTCGAACATCGGCAGGAACTCGGCCTTGGGAATGACGTAAGTCATGAACGAGCCGGCGTTGAGCTGTCCACTGTCGTCGTACGCGCCATGTTCCCACAGCGCCTGCGACACCCCCTGGGCGATGCCGCCGTGCAGCTGGCCATCCACGATCATCGGATTGATCACGTTCCCGAAGTCATCCACGGCCACGTACCTGATCACCTTCACCTGGCCCGTCTCGGCTTCGACCTCGACGACCGCGACGTGGGTACCGAAGGGATAGACGAAGTTCGACGGGTTGAAGAAGCTGGTCGCATCGAGCCCCGGCTCCATGTCCGAGGGGATGTTGTGCGCGAGGTACGCGGCGAGCGCGATCTCGCCGAACGCCTTGGACTTTCCGGGTGATCCCTTCACCGAGTAGGTGCCGTTGACGAACTCCACGTCGTCGGGCGCGGCCTCGAGCTGGTGCGCCGCGATCAGCCGCCCCTTGTCCTTCACCTTCTGCAGCGACATCCAGAGTGCGGCACCGCCCACCGCTCCGGAACGGGACCCATAGGAGCCCATGCCGAAGGGGATGCGTCCCGTGTCACCGTGCACGACCTCGACGTCGTCGAGGGCGCAGCCGAGTTCCTGCGCCACGATCTGGGCGAAGGTGGTCTCGTGGCCCTGGCCGTGCGAATGCGAGCCGGTCAGCACGGTCACCTTGCCGGTAGGATGGATGCGGATCGTTCCCGATTCATAGAGCCCCGCCTGCGCACCTAACGATCCCACCACATGCGACGGGGCCAGGCCACATGCCTCGATGTACGACGAGAGGCCGATGCCGATGTATTTCCCCTCCTGTCGCCCGGCGGCCTGCGCTGCGCGCAAGCCCTTGTAGTCCACCATCTCGAGCGCGCGGTCGAGCGCCGGCTCGTAGTTGCCCGAGTCGTACTGCAGCGCAACGGCCGTCTGGTACGGGAACGCACTGGATGGGATGAGATTGCGCCGCCTCAACTCGGCGGGATCCAGCCCGAGGCGCCCCGCGGCGATGTCGAGCGTGCGCTCGAGCACGTAGGTGGCCTCCGGTCGTCCCGCGCCGCGGTACGCGTCGACCGGCACGGTGTTGGTGTACGCCGCCGTCACGTGTACGTGAATCGCCTTGATGTCGTACTGCCCCGAGAGCAGCGTCCCGTACAGGTACGTCGGCACGGCGGGCGCAAAGAGGGTAAAGTGCGCCCCCATGTTCGCCACCGTTTTCACGCGCAGCCCGACAATCGTGCCGTTCGCATCGAACGCCATCTCGACGTCGGTGTGGTGATCGCGGCCGTGCGCATCGGACAGGAACGCCTCACTGCGTGTCGACGTCCACTTGACCGGGCGACCGAGCTGCTTCGTGGCAAAGCACGCCACGACTTCCTCGGGATAGATGAAGATCTTGGAGCCGAAGCCCCCGCCCACGTCAGGCGACACCACGCGAAAGCGCTGCTCGGGAATGCCGAGTACGAATGCGCCCATGATGAGGCGATGCACGTGCGGATTCTGCGACGTGACGTAGAGCGTCAGCTCGTCGTTCGCGGCGTCATAGCTCGCGTTGCATGCGCGCGGCTCGATGGCATTCGGGATCAGGCGCTGGTTGATGAGTCGCTGTGAGACCACGGTCGTCGCGCCCGCGATGGCCGCCTCGGTGGCGGCCGCATCGCCGAGCTGCCAGGTGAAGGCGACGTTGCCGCCGGCATTGCCGTGTAACTGCGGTGCGCCCGCTGCGATCGCCGCGACCGCGTCCGCCACGGCAGGGAGTTCATCGTAGTCGACCTGTACGGCATCCGCGGCGTCGCGTGCGATGGCTGCGGAGTCGGCGATGACGACCGCCACGGCCTCACCGTAGTGTCGCGCCACGTCGATGGCCATCGCGGAGTGATCCGCGATCTGGATGCCCTCGTGCAGCCAGCCCACCGGGAGGGAATTCACGCCGCCCGCCTTGAGGTCCGCGCCAGTGAACACGGCGTGGACGCCGGGCATCGCAAGCGCCGCGGCACTGTCGATCTTCGTGATCCTCGCGTGCGCGTACGGGCTGCGCACGAACGCGGCCCACGTCTGGCCGGAGAGGGTGATGTCATCGGTGAAGCGACCCTTGCCGGTGAGGAACCGGCCGTCTTCCTTGCGCTTGACGCTTGCGCCGAACATCGGGGCTGTCGTGGCCATGGGATTCTCTCGTCAGGCGGTGGCCATCGACCGGGCGGCGAGCTGCACCGCCCTCACGATGTTGTGGTAGCCGGTGCACCGGCACAGGTTGCCCTCGAGGGCCTGGCGGATCTCGTCTTCCGTGGGATTCGCATTGCGCGCCAGCAGGTCCGCCGCAGTCATGATCATCCCCGGCGTGCAGAAGCCGCATTGCAGGCCGTGCTCCTCCTTGAACGCCGCCTGCAGCGCATGCATCACGCCATTTGTCGTCATGCCTTCGATGGTGGTGACGGACGAGCCGTCGGCCTGGGCGGCGAGCACGTTGCACGCCTTCACCGAGCGGCCATCGAGGTGGACCACGCACGCGCCGCACTGGCTGGTGTCGCAACCCACGTGTGTCCCCGTGAGGCCGAGGCCTTCGCGAAGGAAATGAACGAGTAGCGTGCGCGGCTCAACGTCGCGCGACTGCGCGCGACCGTTCACCGTCACTTGGACCTGTGGCATGGTTCCCACTCCCGCGGGTGGCGTGTTGGGCGCCGGGACGGCGCCAGCGGGCTAGAGTGCACCCACCCCATGGACACGTCAAGCAAGCCCCGAAGGGTTGCACCGTCAGTCCGGCGCGCTCACTTGCGACGCACGCGTCGCAGGACCCGGCCAGCCCGACGATCGGTCCACGCGCCACGTTCCACCATCGCCACACCGTTGACGAGCACGTGGTCGATGCCGGCGGGATACTGGTGCGGATTTTCAAAGGTCGAACGGTCGGCGATCGTGAGCGGATCGAAGACGACGACGTCCGCGAAAGCCCCTTCCTTGAGGATGCCGCGGTCCGTCAGTCCAAGGCGGGCGGCGGGCATCCCGGTCATCTTGTTGATTCCCTGCTCGAGCGTGAGCAGGTCAAGCTCGCGCACGTACCGACCGAGGACGCGGGGAAAGGTCCCGTACGAACGCGGGTGTGGCTTCCCGTCGCCCGGGCTCGAGAGCCGACCGTCCGAGGCGATCATCGTCTGGGGGTGTGCCATGATCCGCCGAACGTCGTCTTCGTCGATGACGTGGAAGATCATCGACGCACCGCCCCGAAGCTGTGCGTCGATCACGAGCCCCGCCGACTTCTCGGGCGCCGTTTCCTTCCGCTGCATGACCGCCCAGTCGTAGAGCGTCTTGCCCTCGAGTTCGTTCATCCAGGCGACGCGTGCAAACTGGACGCGACGCAGGTCGCCCCCTCCACGGTCGTTCATGACGAGGTCCACGATCCCGCGCTCGATGCTGTCGCGGAGCCCTGGATCGCCCACCCGCCTGGCGAAGGCGGTGTCGCCATCGGCCAGCGCCCAGGGCGGAATGAGCACCGACAGGGAGGTCGAGCTGGCCGTGTACGGATACTGGTCGATCTGGACATCGAGTTTATTGCGGCGGGCCGCGTCGACCATGGCGAGCGTCTTCGTGCTCCCACCCCAGGCGGCCTGGCCCACGGCCTTGTGGTGTGTGAGCACGACGGGAATGCGGGCGCGTCGCGCGATTTCGATCGCCTCGCCCACGCCTTCCAGGAGCCCCCTCCCCTCCTCGCGCAGGTGCGACGTGTAGATGCCGCCCGAGTCGGCCGCGACGCGCGAGAGCGCGACCACCTCGTCGGTCTTCGAATAGAAGCCGGGCACGTAGCGCAACCCCGTGCTCAGGCCGAACGCGCCGTCGTGCATGCCCTGGGCCACGAGGCGCCTCATGTGTTGCAGTTCGGCGGCCGTGGGCGCCCGGTCGGCGGTGCCCATCACGCGCTCGCGAATGCTGTTGTGCCCCACGAGGTACGCGACGTTCATGCCCACCCCACGCGTCGTGACGCTGTCGAGGTAGGGGGCGAGGGGAAAGGGGCCGCCACCATCGGGGCCGCCTAACGCGAGCGTCACCCCCTGCCGCACGTGGCTTTCCGCCCCCGACAGCTGCAGGAGGGGTTCGAGGTGCGCGTGCAGGTCGATGAAGCCCGGCGCGACGACCCGGCCGCTCGCGTCGATCACGCGCTTCGCGTCGGTGCTGCGCAGCGGGAAGCGCGACACCCGCACGATGCGGTCGCCGCGGATCGCGATGTCCCCGCGGAATCGGGGCCGACCACTGCCGTCGATCACGGTCCCGTCGCGAATCAGGACGTCCCACGTGGGCGCCTGCGCGGGAAGGGGAGCGGCGAGCACCACGAAGAGAGCCATCGTGGCGACGCGGAACGTCGGGCGAACGGGCATGGCAAGCGGAGTCGGGGTCGGCGGCAATATCGCGCGCGGACGCGCCCCCCGAACCCCCTGCCGCCTACTCGGCGTCCCTGGGGTCTCCGGCGTCCCCGGCGTCCCTGGCGTCCTCGACGCTGGCGATGCGGCTCCCGGTCATGCGCAACGACCACTGGCGCGACGCGCCGGGGTCGAGCCAGGCGGCGCTCTTCCAGTCGCCTAACGCTTCCACCAGCGTGTCGGGCGCGCCGATCCCGGGCGCCAGCCCGAGGTTCATGTACGGGGCCTCGTCGCGGAATGGCGTCCAGCCCTTCTTGTTGATCCACAGCCCGACGTTGGGAATCTCGACGGGATCCCACGCAAGCCGCAGCTGGTGCGACGCCTCGCGGAGCGTCGCGTCCCCTTCCTTCACGTCGAGGAAGAGCTTGCAGGCGTACTTTCGCGCCACGGCGCCCGGGTCCGTGAAGTCGTGCACCTTGCCGCCGCCGCGGATGACGGGCCACTTGTGCTCCGAGCGCACCTCACCGAGGTCGATGCCGTGACGGGCGAAGACGCGGAGGCGCGAGCCCTCGGGGAGCATCAGGCGCGTGTCGACGGTCAGCGGAAAGAGCGGATACGCCGACCAGACGAAGGGCATGCGCTCGCTGGCGTCGTTGTGCATCACCCAGGAGAGGTGCACGGTCCCCGCCGGATCGACGCGCACTTCGCGCTCGAAGCGATAGGGGAGCCGGATGCCCGTCCACCGGCAGCGCACCAGGTGGCCCGTGGCGCTCGTCCGCACGTCGACCTCGGGGACTTGCGACCAGAGCTCGCCATGTTCCGGGAGCTCGGCGCCTCCGAAGGTGCGGATCCATCCCGGCACGCGACACGCACCGATGGTCGGCACGCAGTCGTCCATGCCCCCGGAGTCCGCCGTCTCCACGTACGACTCCCCGTCGACCCCGGGGCTCAGCGGAATCACGGGGTTGCTCCACAGCCACTGGCGCCCCGCGAGCCACAGTTCGGCGATCTTGCCACCTAACGTGGGCAGCACGAGGACGCGCGACTCGCCGCCCACGACCTCCACGAAGGGAAAGGACCGGGCGGCGGGAAACTCGCGTTTCGGGCCGGAGAAGAAGGGGAATCGCATGCGGCCTAGACCGCGAGGCCGCGCGTGGCGAACACGCGCGCGACCGCCTCTCCGATCTTGTTGTTCGGCGTGCTCGCCCCCGCCGTGATCCCGACCGTCACCGGACCACGTGCCGGCATCCAGTCCACGAGGTCGGCCTCGACGTGCTTGACCTGCGGGAGCCGGTAATGCACCGACCGGTCGACCGGATGGATGCCCTCCGCGTCCTCCACGTGGTACGTCGGGACAAACTCGGCGCAGAGGGCGGCCAGGGAGATCGTGTTGCTCGAGTTGAAGCCCCCCACCACGACCATCACGTCCGGACGCTCGGCGAGCAGCGCTTCCACGGCGTCCTGGCGGTCCTGCGTGGCGGAGCAGATCGTATCGAACGTGCGGAAGTTGGCGGCACGGTGCTCGGGTCCCCAGGCGCGGGCCATGGCCTCCCCCACGCGCTCGCCGATGGCGAGGGATTCCCGGGCGAGCATGGTGGTCTGGTTGGCGACGCCGATGCGGCGCAGGTGCACGTCCGGGTCGAACCCGGGCGACGCGGCGCGGGCGAAGGTCGCGAGGAAGCGCTCGCGGCGGTCGGCCGCATCGCGACCTTCGCTCGTGCCGTCGATGTACGCCATGACCAGCTCGGCCTCACGCATGTCCCGCACCACGAGGTAGCTGCCGCCGGGATACTTGAGGACCTGCGACGCCGTCGCGCGCGTTTCCTCGTGGTAGTACTTGCCATGCAGCAGTGACATGAGGCCGTCGCGCGCGTACGCTTCCACGCGCTTCCACACGTTCAGGACGGACCCGCACGTGGTGTCGACGACGATGCATCCGTGCGCGCGCAGCGCCTGGAAGTCGGGCATCGTCACGCCGAAGGCGGGGAGGATCACGACGTCCTCCTGCTGCACGGTCGCGTAGTCGAAGCGCGGCTCGCCGTCAGCAGCACCGGCGCGCGGGGTCATGATCTCGATCCCGAGTTCGCGCAGCGTGTCGTTCACGTGCGGGTTGTGGATGATCTCCCCGAGGAGGAAGAGCCGCCGTTCGGGGAACTTGCGCCGCGTCTGGTACGCGTACTCCACCGCCCGCTCGACGCCGTAGCAGAAGCCGAACTCCTTCGCGATGCGCACCGTGACGTCGCCGACGACGAGGCGATCGTCGTTGGCGCGCATGCGATTCACGATCTCGTTCGCGTAGGCGGCATCGAGGTCCGGCTGCACCACCGGCCCGAGGCCGAAGCCCTTCCGGAAGTAGGTGTCGGGTGGAACGCTGGTCACGCCGTGGCCCCGCGGGCGGCGCGCGCCTCGTCCATCGACAAGCGATACGGCTCGAGGCGCGCGATGAAGTCCGCGGGCCACGGCGCCGCCCTGGACTGTCCCTTCGGCAGGCACACGACCACCAGGTGACCCGTGGCGCGCACGAGGCCTGCTTCACCGAAGAAGTCGAAGTTCAGGGTCAGTGACGTCGTGCCCACGTGCGAAATGTACGTCACGGTCTCGATCCGTTCATCGAGCGTCGGCGGCGACTCGAAGTCGATGTGCATCGCGCGACGCGGGATCGTGAAGTCGAACGTCTCGACAAACTCGCGATAGGGAATCCCGATGGACCGAAAGAGCTCCGATTCGGCGAGTTCCATGAAGCGCGTGTAGGCGTCGTAGCGAATGATGCCGGCGTAGTCGACATCGCCCCACCGTACGTGCTCATGGATGATGAACGGGGCGCGACTCATGCATGCCCCGCTGACGCCGGCGTTTCCGCGGGGACGGCATAGTGCGCCGCTGCGATCAGGGGAGCGAAGGCATATGCGACGATGGTCTCGTAGGCGCGCTGGCGATCGATGAATCCGTCGGTGAGGATGCCCACCGCCCCCGCACCGTGCTTGGTTCCCGTGTCGCCAGTCACGGCATCCATCGCAAGCCCGAGTTCCGTGCCTCCGCGCACCAGCGCTCCGACCGCCGCGGGCAATGGCATCGAGAGCGATCCACCGAGCCACGTGCGTCCGTCGCGCAGGGCGATCACGGCCCAGGCGCAGGAGCGCACCTCGCCGCCCGCGTCGACCACACCGCCCTCGATCCCCACGCCGACATCGGCATCGAGCGCCTCGCGAGCGGCGATGGCTCGCGTGCGGGCACCGCGGATCG
>JACMLI010000738.1 GCA_014379705.1 Gemmatimonadaceae bacterium | reverse complement strand
CTGCTGCGACGCGAGCGGCCGGCAGCCGGCATGTGGAAAGTGGTCGCGGACGCGTCGTCAGGCGCTGCGGCCCGGGAACTGCGATGGCTGATCGGCGACCCGGCGTCAGGCGGCATGGCGGTCGCCGATGCCTTGCGTCGTCGCGAGAGCGGTGCGCAGTGGAGCACTCCCGCCACTGCCTGGCTCGCGCGTCCCGCTCCCGATGGATGGAAGCCCGCCCTGGTGCTACGTCTCCAGGCGTCCAGGGGCGACCTCGCGCCCTATTTCATCGGCACGAACGTCGTCATCCCCTGAGCAGTGCAGCGGTATCTGAGAGAGCCGGTCTATCTCGTCTACCTCGTCCATCTCGTCCACCTCGTCCCCCTCAGAAGTACGTCGCGATCGAGGCGAGGAGGAAGGCGTGATCGCTGGGGTTGTTGAAGCGGTCGCGAGAGCGTCCGCGAACGTAGTCCAGCTTGATCACCGAGTCCGTTGTCGGGCGGAAGTTGACGCCGACGGTGAACTGGGCGATGGAATCACCGACGCGCTGCGTGTCGAAGTCCACCTGGTCCACGCGCGCCTTGAGCAGGAACGCCGACGTTGGCACGGTGCGCACCCACCCGCGCCCGAAGGTACGCGTCGCCTCGGCGTAGAATCCCCGCTGCCGCTCGGCGAAAATGCCGCGGAGTTCGGGGGACACGTCGACGCGCGCCATCGCCACTTCGCCGCGCAGCTCCACGCCGGCGACTGCTGTCTCGGCGTCGAGGACGTTCAGCTGCACGTCGCGGCGTTCGTCGACCTGCACGCCGTCCGCCACGAAGCGGTTCCACGCCCCGCGATGCGTCGAGATCCCGAACTCGTGCTGGTATCCCGGGCTCCACGCCAGCCGACCGACGATCGCCGGGGAGCCGTTGTTGTCCTCGGTGTTGCCGGTCCCCAGCGGAATGCGCGTTCCCGCCTCGCTCCCCGTGATCAACCCGTCGTGAAAACCGTTCGTCGCGTATAGCTCGTACGTCACGCGTCCACGACGACCGGCCGGGAAGCGACCGAACGCCCCGATGCCCGGCTCGGACAGCGCGACGCCGAGTACTTCGGTGGAAACGAGGGGCCGATCGGTGAACTCGTTGAGCGGGCTGTCGTGAGACAGGTTGAACCGCCCGAGCGGCGACAGGAGCATCCCGCCGCGGATCGCGAAGGCGGGGTGCACCCGAATGTCGATCGCGGCGTACTCCAGGGTGATCTCGCGCCCGCCCTCCTCGACCTCGAGCTCCGAGGCCATCGTCACGATGTCACTGACCCGCGTGCTCGTGAAGAGGTTGAAGCGCTTCGCATCGAACCCGGACTCGGCCGACGCGCCATCGACGCGTTGGTATCGCGCGTGCACCTCGGCGTAGCCGCCAATGGCGGTGCGACCGAGGAGTCGCGTCTGGAATGGCTTGTCGTACACGCCGCCGCGCACGAACGGGCGCGTCGTGTCGGTCGCCGCGGAGTCGCGTCGCGCGGTCGTGTCGCGCTGCGCGAGGACGACCGAGGGCGTGAGCGCAACCGCGAGGACCAGCAGTCGAACCCCGTTATGCATCGCCGGCCGTGCCTTCGAGCTCGATGATGACGACCTGTGACGACGACAGCGAGGCGGGATATCGACGCAGCGGGCGTTCGGCGGGACCGCGGACGACCTTGCCCGTGCGCTCGTACGTGGACCCGTGGCAGGGGCAGACGAGGTACGCACCCTGCACTTCGACCGTGCACCCGAGGTGCGTGCAGATCGGTGAGAGCGCGGCATACTGTCCAGTGCCGAGGACGAGGACGTCGATCGGCGTGTCGGACCCCGGCACCTGCACGCGCAACGCGCCACCGCTCGTGGCCAGCTCAGGGTGCTGCAGCAAAGGCAGCTCGATGCGTCCGTTCACGGGCGTGATCCGCCGCACCGGCACCGTCGCGCACGCGCCTAACGCGCCGAGGCAGGTGACCGCGAGCGCGCCGGACCCGGTGGCGAGGAAGCGGCGACGGGTGAGTGGGACGAGCGTCATCGGGATTCAACGAAGGAGAGCAGGGCGGTGCGCTGCGCCGGGGTGAGGGCGAGGTACGCGGCGCGCACGGCGCTCGCCTCGCCGCCATGCAAGCGGATCGCCTCGTCGACCGTGCGGGCACGGCCGTCGTGCAGGAGGAAGGCGTCGCCATTGAGGAACTGCCGCATGAGACGAAGCCCCCAAAGCGGCGTGGTGCGCCACTCGCTTCCACTTGCGCCTTCATCGGGGCGACCGTCGGCGAGTTCGGGGCCCATGTCGTGCAGCAGCAGGTCGGAATAGAGGTCGACCGATCGGCCAGCGAGCGCGGGAATCGGGCTTGGCCCCGTGGTGAGGCGCGGGGTGTGACACGCGTCGCACTTCACCTGCGAGAAGAGTTGGCGCCCCTCCGTGCCCTCGGCACCGGGGGCCGGTGGCGCGAGCGCACGCAGGTAGTGCACGACGGCCTGAACTGTCGCGGACGAGACCTCGGGGTCCGGCGCCACGTCGACAGTGGACGAAGACGGCGTGAGGTGGTGCACGTTGTCGTCAGGCAATTGTGTTGAGGTGATCCCCATGTCCTCGAGGTACGCCCCAACGGTCTGCTGCAGGATGGTCGAGACCGATGCCTTGCGCCCGAAGCGCCCCAGCTGCAGGCCCGGCCCACCGCCCGGCTCGCCCGCACCGACGAACGGCGCCGG
>JACMLI010000737.1 GCA_014379705.1 Gemmatimonadaceae bacterium | reverse complement strand
GCACGATCCGGGTGACCTGCCGACGCGTGGCGCCGAGCGCAATGCGAACGGCAAACTCCCGGCGGCGCTGTGCCACCACGAATGCGAGGAGGCAATAGAGGCCCACCGCAGCGAGTCCACACCCGATCAGGGCAAAGAGCACGAAGAGGCGACCCACGAACTCGCGAGCGAGGATGGCCTCGTTGAACTCCTCCATCGGACGCGTCACGGCGACGCTGGCTTGCGGTGGCATCGTGGCCTGCACGAGCGACTCCACCTCGGCCTCAGTCTCGGCACGCCGCGCCTCCGACACCCGCACGCGAAGGTGCACCAGGCGCGCGAGGCCCGGAGGCGGCACCACCAGCAGGTCCGGTTCGGCGGATTCCACGGGCATCACCGTCGATGGCGGGAAGACGTCGCGCGAGACGCCGACCACCGGCACCGACGGTGCATTCGTGCCGTGCTCGCCCAGCTTGACGAGTTGCCCGACGGCTGGTTCGCCGCGAAACAACGCACGGGCTGCAGCCGCGTTCAGGATCACGGCGCCTCGTCCGGTGGCGTCGCCCTCGACGAAATCGCGCCCCTCCGTGATGGCGAGGCCCATGGTGCGTGGATAGTCCGGCCCGACCGCCGTGTAACCCGTGCGGTACAGCCAGTGCGCGCCGCCCCCCGGGAGGATCGACGTGACGCCGGCACCTTGCGTCGCGCCCGTCCCATGCGCCGAGGCGCCGAGGACTCCAGGAAGCGCCAGCACCTGCTCGCGCAGCACACGCACCAGGGAGTCGGCCGAGAGCTGACCCTCCCCGACAGGTCGGCGCCACAAGTACACGCTCACGTCCACAAGACCGCGCGGGTTGAAGCCGAACTCGGTGCTCCGCATTTCGCGCACCGCCTTCATGAGCAGGCTCGCGCCGAGCATGAGTGTCATCGTGAGCGTCACCTCCACCACCACAAGGACACTGAAGCGCGAGCGATTTCGTCCCGTGGTCGTGCCGGCTCCCGCCTTGAGCGCGTTGGTGAGGTCCACGCGACTGGTGCGCCAGGCCGGCACGATGGCGAAGGCGAGCGTCGTCACCGTTGCCAGCCCAAGGGTGAATCCAAAGATGCGCCAGTTGAGGCTCACGGCCATCGCGCCGAGGCCGGGCACGTCGCGGGAGATGTGGTAGGTGAGGAGTCCAAACGCGCCCTGCGCCACCAGAACTCCCACCAGTGCCCCGGCCAGCGCGCAGAGCAGGGCCTCGATGAGCACCTGCCTGACGACGCTCCCACGTCCCGCACCAAGCGCGAAACGGAGGGCGAACTCGCGTTCGCGCACGAGGCCGCGCGCGAGCACGAGGTTCGCCATGTTCCCGCAGGCGATCACGAGCACGAGAACGCCGGCCGCCAGCAGGATTTGCTGCAAGTCGGTCATCCCATCGGGACGCCCGTCGGCCAGCGGACGCACGACGTAGCGGAAGGGGCGCCGCCCCGTCCCCAGTCGCGCCGTCAGTACCGGGTCCGCCATGGTCCGCAGGGTGGCCTGCGCTCCCCCCCAGCTCGCCCCGGGGGACAACCGGGCGATGAAGTTCGCGCGCGCCGACGAATCGCCGACCGCCGCAACCGACGCTGGCATCGGGAGGTAGACCGCCGCCGCGAGGATCATCGGGAGATACGGGGGAAGAACCCCCACGACTTCGTAGCTGCGATCGTCGACCGTCACGCTCGCGCCGCGCAGGTCGGTGCGCCCGCCTAACGCCTTCCGCCAGAGGTCGAAGCTCACCATCGCGCTGGACCCGGCCACGCCGTCGCTGCCATCGGCGGCGAAATTCCGACCCAGGAAGGGGACGAGGCCGGTCAGGTCGAAGAACTGCGGACTCACGCTCGTGACGCGTCGCGAGTCGGTGTGGTTGCCGAGGCGGAGAAACGCATACCGGTCCGTCGTGACGGCTGTCGCGGCGAACATCGGGGCCTGGCGGGCGGCGTCGAACTTCACGTGCCAGCTCGCGTCCCGCGTGACACCGTCCCCGTTGTTGGCGAATACCACCAGCCGATCCACCTCGCGCATCGGAACCACGGGATTGAGCGCGGTGTCGACGAGCCCGAACATGGTGGTCGTCACGCCGAGCGCGATCCCGAGCGACAACACGACGAGGATCACGAAGCCCGGACTGCGCTTCAGTGACCGCACGGCAAAGGCGAGGTCGTTCCCCAGGGACGCCATCCCCGAAAGGACGAGCGGGCGCATCCAAGGCCACCGGAGTACGCCGTGAGCAGTCTCGTTCGTAGCTTTGTTGTCATGACCCTTCCCGGCTTTCCCGTTCGTGTGTTGCAGATCACCCGAATCGTCCCTTTTGCGGCGCTGCTCGCGCTCTCGGCGACGGCGATTCGCGCCCAGCCCGCCATTGCGAGCCTCCGGGACCGTCCCCTGGCGGCCTGGAACCAGGAGGAGCGCGAGTTCGGGTTCCTGCGCTGGAGCGCGATCAACGAAACGCGTCCTGTGCGACGCGGGGCGCGCGTGCACCCGCTACCGGCAGGTGCTCCCCTTCGAGCCTTCGCCCGCGGCGGCGCCGAGGTCGGCCAGCTCGACGCATACATCGCCGAGCAGAAGGTGGCGGGCATGCTCGTCCTGCAGGATGGGAAGCGCAGGCTCGAGCGGTATGCCCTCGGCCTGACTCCCGCGAAACGCTGGACCTCGTTTTCGGTCGCCAAGTCGATCACGGGCACGCTCGTCGGGGCGGCGCTGCGCGATGGCTACATCAAGAGTGTCGACGACCTCGTCACGCGGTACATCCCGGGCCTCCGCGGGAGTGCGTACGACAGTGTCACGGTTCGCCAATTGCTCACCATGACCTCGGGGGTGCGCTGGAACGAGGACTACACGGATACAACATCCGACGTCTATCGCTTCCACTACCACACGCCGCCGCGCGGTGAAAACGCCACGGTGAGCTTCATGCGCACGCTCGCCCGCGACACCACGCCGGGGACGAAGTGGGCCTACAAGACGGGAGAGACCAACCTCATCGGGGTGCTGGTCTCGTCGGCGACGAAGCAGCGCCTGTCGAGCTACCTCTCACGCACCATCTGGGGCACGTACGGCATGGAAGTCGACGCGACCTGGCAGCTCGATCGCGGGGGGCATGAACACGGCGGGTGTTGTTTCCAGGCGACGCTGCGGGACTTCGGCCGCTTCGGACAGTTCATCCTCGAGCAGGGACGCGCCGGCGGCCGATCGAGGCTCGCCGACGGCTGGCTCGACGCCGCGACGCATCGTCAGGCGGGCATCGGGGCCGTGGGACGGGGGTATGGCTACCAGTGGTGGACGGTCGACGACGGGACCTTCGCGGCGCGCGGCATCCACGGCCAGACGATCCACGTCGATCCCGCGCGCCGACTCGTCGTGGTGATCCTCAGCGCCTGGCCCGTGGCCACCGGTCAGGACCCGTCGGCGGCGAGAACCGAGATGATGAACCGGATCATCGCCGCCATCGATGCCGAGGGCGTCAGTCGGCCTTGAGCGTCAGCGCGGGATCGACGCGCACCGCGCGTCGCGACGGCAGGTAGCAGGCACCAACCGCCGCACCGACCAGGACCACCGCCGCGCCGGTGATCGTCAGCAGGTCGAACACCGGCACGCCGTACACGAGCGCGCGCAGCAGGCGGCCGACCGCCGCAAAGGCGATCGCGCCGATCGCGAGGCCCATGGCCGCCATGGAGAGCCCGTCGCGCATGACGAGCCCCATGATCGACGACCGCTGGGCGCCGAGCGCGGCGCGGATCCCGATCTCCCGGGTGCGATCGCTCACGACGTGGCTCATGACGGCGTACACACCGAGCAGCGCCAGCGTGAGTGAAAGGCCCGCGAAGGTGCCGAGGATCCACGTGGACAACCGACGCGGACCGAGCGAGTCGTCGATGCGCTCGCGGATCGATACCCCGTTGGCCAGCGCGATCGACGGGTCGAGTTCGCGAAGCCCCACGCGCGCGGCGGTGAGCACCTGATCCTTCGGCAGTGGCGAGCGTATCACGGCCGTGAGGGTGCTGATCCACCCTGCAGAACGCCCGTAGTTGTGGTACACGAGGGGGTGCGCTTCCTCGGTGAGGTCATGGAGCTTGACCGAGCGCGCCACGCCGATGATGGTGCCGTCCGGCCCGTGATTGATGGCGACACCAAGCGGGTCGGTCTTTCCGAACGACTGCTTCACGAGGGTCTCGTCGACGATCATCACGGGCGCCCCGGCGGTGGCGTCATCGAGCGTGAAGCCCCGCCCACGCACGATGGAGATGCCCATCGTCTTGAAGTAGTCGCCGAACACGAACGCCTGGTTGGCGTGGCGTTGCGGCTCCCCGTCCTGCACCGGAATGGACGGCAGCGTATAGCTCGTGCTCCCGGCCGACCCGGTGAACGGGGCGCCAGCAGCGAAGCCGACCGATTGCACCCCCGGAATCGCCACGAGCCGCGTATTGAGCGCCTGCCAGAAGGCGAGGCGCTGCTTCTCGTCCGTATAGCGGCTGCGGGGCAGCGCCACCGAGAACGCAACCACGTCATCGGCGGCGAAACCCATGTCCACGCGCAGCAGGCGGTCGAGGCTGCGCATCGTGAGGCCCGCCCCAACGAGGAGCAGCAGCGTGAGCGCGTACTGCGTGACGACGGTGATGCGCAGCAGCCGGTGACGGCTCGCGCCACCACTCGATCCGCGACTCGAGTCGCGGAGGGCCTTGCTCACGTCGACGCGCATGGCGCGCAGGCCGGGGGCCATGCCGACGAGCAGGCCACTCAGGATCGCGGCCAGGGCGGTTGCGGCCAGCACGGGACCGTTCAGGGTGAGGCCCTTGAGCACCTGGTAGCGGGCGAGGTCGAGCCCGGCCACGCCCATGACGGCCCAGCGCGCGAGGAGGAGCCCCGCGAGCGCACCGCCGAGGGTGAGCAGCG
>JACMLI010000736.1 GCA_014379705.1 Gemmatimonadaceae bacterium | reverse complement strand
GGATGAGAGACGTGACGCTCGCTTGTGGGAGATGACTGCGGTATCGTAGCAGCAGCAGCCTCCGACTCAGCCCTTCGCCATGCAAGTCTCCCCCGTCATCTCCGACGTTGCGCACAGCATCCAGCTCGCGGTCGCGCCGGTCTTCCTGCTCACCGGCGTCGGCACGCTGCTCAACGTCCTTACGCACCGCCTCGCGCGCATCATTGATCGGGCTCGCGCGCTGCAGGGTGGGGCGAACGTCGACCCGATGGCGCCAGAGGAGATCCGCGAGGAGCTCGTCGTGCTCTCGCGGCGCGCCAAGCTCGTTCATCGAGCGATCTCCCTCTCGACGGTCTGTGCCCTCTTCATCTGCCTGGTGGTCGTCTCGCTCTTCGCGCGTGTTGCGCTCGGTCAGGACCTCGCCATGCTCATCGTGGTCCTCTTCTCGGGCGCGCTGTTCGCGTTCATCGGCGCGCTCGTCTCGCTGCTCCTCGAGGTCCGCGCCGCGACGGCGAGCTTGCACTTTGTACCCGCGGCTCCGAGTGGGCAGCGCCCGTGACTGATAGCCATGACTCAGCTCCGCCGAGGGTTGCTGGTGCGTCAGCCCTCGACGACTGAGAACAACTGCGGCAGGTCGACGGTGAGCGGGGGGCGATCGGCGAAGGGCTGCCAGCTGATCGTCTCGAGGAGAACCTCTGGCTCGACGTTCCCGGGCATCCAGCGCTCTACAAGTCGCGACGGCACGTCGACGATCCAGTACTCCGGGACGCCTCGTGCCAGGTATTCGAGGCGCTTCCGATAACGGTCGTTGCGGGCCGTTGACGGAGAGAGCGCCTCCACCACGAGCCGAAGCCCTGCTCCGTCATAGTCGCCTTCGTGCTTACCGCTCGCGATGGTTGTCACGAGCAAGTCGGGCTGGAGTTCCGTGCGTGGCGAGAACGTGATGGCGTATGGGGCCCAGAGCACCTCGAGCTCGCTGCCTTTGAGGTAGGCAAACATGGGGACCATCAACTCGCGCAGCGCACGCTGATGCGGCCGTGAGGGCGCGGGGTTCACGAGCAACACCCCGTCGATGACCTCGTAGCGATTGCCATCCTCAGGCAACGCACGAAGCATCTCGACGGTCCACTTGCTCGGGGCAACAGGCATGGCCACAGCGTACGCTCGGCGCAGGGAGAAGGGCAAGGGCACACACGGCATGATGCTCGATCGCGCTAGCTGGACCATCATCATCCTGTCCCGGGTTGTAGCGAAATCCCGCCAGCGGTCGCCGAGCCCGTCAGCGTGGCAGGGCGTGGCGTTCGACGTATTGCAGTCCGTCCTCGTCGGTGCGCGCGACGTAGACGCCGCGTGCGGTGACGAGCAGGATGCGCACCTCGCTCGGCACCGACAAGCCGGCGATGCGACGACCCTGCAGGTCGAACACATCGTGGGCCGCGACCTTCGCGTCGGGCGCCCCTGACCGGCGGACCCACGCCTCGCGCTCAGTCACGACCAGCGCGCGCGGGAGGAAAACCGCCATGACGTCCGGCCATGGCACAGACTCCCGTTTCACCGAGGCGCCGTTAGGCATGGCGGCGAGGTATTCGGTCTTGTCTGCCTCGGTGACCCGTCGTGGGCTCGCGGCAATGACCGGGCCACGCATGGGGGGCTGGCCGAGTGCCAGGACCTCCAGGCGATACGGCGCGCGACGCGCGATGACGACCTGGCCGCTGGCACGGACATCCCACTCGTCACCAACCGAAAACGGGGTGCGCATGATGTCGACGGCCGTGATCTCCTTCCCGGAGCGCTGCACAGTGATCTTCGTGTCCGGCAGCGCGACCAACCCCACGGGCGTGACGGTTCCGCGGGCGCGATCGTACCGCATGATCCGGGTGGAGTCCGGTGGGGCGAGGTTGCCTTCGGAGACCGGGGCCTTCGTCTTCACGACGTAGAGCCGGCCCAAACCATCCGCAGCTCGGAGCGCGTTGGTGGAGATGCCGGAGTCCGACGCCGGGGAGGGAAAGGTGGTCACGACGCCGATCGGGGTCGCGTCGGGGCCGATCACGAGGACGCGGCCCCCCTGGGCATCCACCACCCAGGTGGTGTCGCCGGGGAGCGCGATGAAGCGCAGGGCCCGCAGGAACTCCCCCGGACCGCGGCCCTTGGCGCCAATGGGGGTGACGCTTCCGCGGGCGAGGTCGGCGACAACGATGCGTTGCTCCTTGCCGTCGAGCACGATCACGCGCCCATCCCGGAGCTCGCGCACCGCGGCGATCTCGGAGAACGGCTCGGTGAGCCGGGCCGTGGGGGCGCCCAGTGTGCGCTCGGGGCCCTGGGCATGCAGAGCACTCGTCAGGCAGGCGGGGGCGAGCGCTGCAGTGATCATCAGGCGACGGAGGGTCATGCCGCATGATGCCAGCGAGTGGCCGACTTGTCAACTAGAGATCTAGTAGGTGCCCCCGTCGCCCCGGCGAAAGCAGGGGGGCCCAGCGTCGTTCAAGTGCAAAGACCCTGGGCTCCTGCCTCGCAGGAGCGAGGGGCACTTCAGCTCTGTGCGCGAATGCCTTCGAGCAGGCGCTCGATGTCGGCTACCGAGTTGTGGAGGTGCGGGGCAACGCGGATACCCGGCCCGCGTCGACCGACGATGATGCGCTGGGCAACGAGGGCCTTCACCACGCGGTCGTCCCGGAGAGCGTCCCCCGTCGTCACGTTCACGAAGGTGGATCGGTGCGGCGCGGAGAGGTCGGAGTTGAGGCGCAGGCCCGCTCGTTCGGCCCTGGATGCGAGCGCATCCAAAAGACCAGCGACGTGCGAGGCGATGCGGGGCACGCCGACTTCGGTGAGCAGGTCGACGGAGTGCTCGAGCGCAATGAGGGCCGCATTGATCGGACCACCCACGTGGAACCGCGCAGCCCCTGGCGACCATTCGATCCTCGGCGAGTCGTACACCGACGTCTTCATCCCCGCGTGACCCGCGCGATCGGGAACGACCCCGGCAAGGAGCTGCGGTGACGTGTAGATGGCCGCCGTCCCGGGGATGCCCATGAGCCATTTGTAGCTTCCTGCTACGAACAGGTCCACCTGCGCCGCCGTGACGTCGACAGGCACGCTACCAACACCCTGGATCGCGTCGACGATCGACAGGACGCCGGCCTTCCGGCATTCTGCTCCTAGTCGCGCGATGTCGAGGCGGTGCCCGGTGAGCCAGTGCACCCAGCTGATGGCCACGGCGCGCGTGCGTCCGTCGATGGCCGCGAGCACGCGATCCAGGTCGGCATGACGCTCCACCGGCACCTGCTTCACCGTGACCCCGCGGCGCTCGAGGTGCAGGCATGGGTAGAGCACCCCGGGAAACTCATTGGCGGGCACGACGACGTTGTCGCCCGGCTTCCAGTCGATGCCGTTGAGGGCGCCGGCCATCGCTTCCGTCGTGGATGGGACGAAGCCGATCAGCTCTGCCGGCGCATTGAACAGGCGCGCCACCTTGGCCTGCAGCGTCGGGATGGAGTAATCCTGCGTGCCCGTCTGGTACAGGTGGAAAAGCCTCTCGCGATCTGCGAGGTGCAAACGCAGGGCCGTGGCCGTGCGGTGGGGAAGGGGAGACGACGCCGCGTGGTTGAGGTACACGCCCTCGCGCTGCCCCGGGAACTCGGCGGCCGCAAGCCGCGTCGATTGCTCAGTGTCACCCATGACCGGAAAAGGATCGTTGTCCGATGCGCCGACAGGCACCTGCCCGATGCCCAGCCCAAGTCCGGTGAGGGCGGCGCGCCGAGAGAAGTCGCGACGTGACAGGAAGTTGCTCATGGATAGACCCTCGCCGGCAGGGACCGCGTCCACCGCGAGCGGCCATGCAGGAGACCGGTGGCGTGACACGGAGGGCAACGCCCTGCATCGGAAGCTGCTCACGCCCGCGCATCCGTCAACCGGCGCGTACATTCTCCCCGCCCTCTTCCCGCACCCAGGTTCTCGATGCGATCCCTTGCTGCCTGCGTCTTCTTCGCCCTTGCACCGATGCTCGCGCACGCCCAGCAAGGCCCGCCACCGACTCCCCGGGACACGACGCGAAAGGTCCTCGTGGTACCGGGCTTGAGAAATGGCACCAGCATCTTTCCGCTGGCCAACTACAAGGAAGTGCAACCCATCACCTCAGGCGTGATGGACTTCAAGCACTACCACACATCGGCCGAGGTGGAGGAATGGATGCGCCGCTGGGCGAAGGAGCATCCGCAGATCGTGGAGCTGTACACCGTGGGGCAGTCCTTCGGGGGCCGGGACCTCCTGCAGCTTACGCTGACCAACAGGAAGACCGGCAAGGACACCGACAAACCTGCGGCCTTCTTCGAGGGGGGACGACACTCCGGGGAGATCTCATCAACGGAGAGCGTGCTCTACCTCGCATGGCACCTCATCGAGAACTACGGTAAGGATCCGGCAATCACCAAGCTGCTCGACGAAAAGGCGATCTATCTACGGCCACTGAACAATCCCGATGGGTCGGACATGTACCGCCTCACCGCGCAATCGAATCGCAGCAGTATACGGCCAGTGGACAATGATGGCGACGGTTTGCTCGACGAAGATCCGGGGGAAGACCTCGACAACGACGGGCACATCCGCCAGATGCGAAAGTTCGTCGGCGCGGGGAAGGGCAATGCCGTGCTCGACACCGCAGACGCGTCCAAGCGCCTGATGCGCAACGTGCCGATGGGTCAGGGGGACTACCTCATGTACTCGGAGGGCGCGGACAGCGATCGCGACGGCCAGTACAACGAGGACGGCGTCGGCGGGCTCGATCTGCACCGGAACTATCCGTACAACTGGCGCCCGATGGCAGAGAAGACGGGGCGCGGCAACACGCAGTTTGGGGCCGGGGAGTATCCGCTGAGCGAGCCCGAGACGAGGGCGGTGTACATGTGGCAGCTCACGCACCCGAACATCAGCGTCACGAATTCGATGGACACGTCCGTGCCCATGCACCTGCGCGGACCATCCACGTGCGACGAGGAGGAGTGCATGTTCCCCGTCGATCGCAAGCTCTTCCTGCATTTCGACACGCTGGGCATCAGGCGCACGGGGTACCCCTGGGCCGGGAACGTGTACCGGATGTACGCAACGCGAAATGCGGCGCCAGGCCAGGGCCGGCCCGAAGCGCTCTTCGGGCATGGCCCGGACTTCGGGTACTTCCAGATGGGGCAGATCTGGTACGGCGACGAGATCTGGAATGGCGGCCGCGAACGCGACTACAACAAGGACGGGCGCTGGGACAACATCGAGGTGCTGCGCTACTGCGATGAGGAATTCGGCGGGAAGTGCTTCCAGCCATGGACGAAGGTGCAGCATCCCGACCTGGGCGAGGTGGAGATCGGGGGGTACAACCCCAAGTTTTTCTCGCAGAACGGGCCGCCGGAGGTGCTGGAGAAGTGGGCGCGCAACCAGGCGATGTTCAACCTCGACCTGGCGCTCGCTGCACCGAAGGTCGAGATCGTCGATGCCGTGGTTGCGTCGCTGCGCACGTCCACGGATTCCGCCACGCACGAGATCAAGGTGACGGTACGGAACACGGGGCTCATTCCGACGGCGCTCGAGCAGGCAAAGCGGGTCCACATCGTCAAGCCGGACCGCGTGGTGCTGGTGGCGCCGCCAGGGAGCACGGTACGCACGATCGGGCGTGAGACGGAGTTCTGGTTAGGCGGGAACGAGACGAAGACCGTGACGTTGCGCGCGAAGGCCACGGCCGGGGCGACGATGACGGTGCGACTCCTGAGCACACGCGGGGGTGTGGCCGAGCGCGAGGTGATCGTGCCGTAGGCAGTACGACACTGGGTCCCGGTTTTCGGCTCGCTGCCGCTCGCCGGACCGGGATGACAACAAGAGAGCGCCGTCTCTCGCCGGATCGGGACACATGGCCCCGTCATCCCGGACAAGCGAGCGAAAGCGAGCGCAGATCCGGGACCTGGCGTCGTTTCATGAACCAAACTACGCCCCGGCGGCGAGCGTCTCCAACGCTTCCCAGCGGGCGGTGAGCCTGGCGATCGAGGCGTCCAGTACCGCGAGTTGGCCCTTCACCTGCACGATCGAGGCGCGGAGAGCGGGATCGGAGAGAGAGGCGTACAAGCCCTCGCGCTCGCGCTCCAGCGCGTCGATCTTTTCAGGCAATGCACCGAGCTCGGTGAGCTCCTTGAAGGAGAGCTTTCGCTTCTTTGCGGGCTGCGGTGCCGCCCCCTTCGCCGCAGCTGGCTTCGCAGGAACCGCCACCTCGCGGGGACGCTGCCTCACCCAGTCCGTGTAGCCACCCGCGTATTCGCCGACCTTGCCACGACCCTCGAGCACCAGCGTCGACGTCACGACGTTGTCGAGGAACGCGCGATCGTGGCTGACCACGATGAGCGTACCGGAGAACTCGATCAGGATGTCCTCGAGGAGGTCGAGCGTCTCGATGTCGAGATCGTTCGTGGGCTCGTCGAGCACGAGGAGGTTGAACGAGCGGGTGAAGAGGCGAGCCAGGAGGAGGCGATTCCGTTCACCACCGGACAGCGTGGCCACCGGCGTGCGCGCGCGGTCAGGAGGAAACAGGAAGTCCTGCAGGTAGCCGAGTACGTGCTTTCGGGAGCCAGCGACATCGACGAAGTCGGCGCCGTCGGCAATGCTGTCGAAGACGGTGCGCGTGCCATCGAGCTGCTCGCGCAGCTGGTCGAAGTACGCGATCTCGAGACTTGTCCCCAACCGGACCGTGCCCGCGTCCGGCTCCAGTTCGCCAAGCAACAGTCGGAGCAGCGTCGTCTTGCCGGACCCGTTAGGCCCGATGAGGCCCACGCGATCGCCGCGCATGATCGTCGTCGTGAGCTCGCGCACGATGGGTCGCTCGCCTCGCGAGAAGCCCACGTTGCGCGCTTCCGCCACCAACTTGCCGGAACGATCGGCCTCCTGCGCCTGAAGTCGCGCTGTTCCCACGCGCTCACGACGGGCACTGCGTTCGACGCGCAGGGCCTCCAACGCACGCACGCGTCCCTCGTTCCGGGTGCGCCGCGCGCGAATGCCCGTGCGAATCCAGACTTCCTCGCGGGCGAGCTTCTTGTCGAACTCCGCGCGTTCGCGCTCCTCGGCCAGGAGTGACGTCTCCTTCCGCTCGAGGTACGTATCGTAGTCCGGTCCCCAGTCCTGGAGCCTTCCACGATCGAGCTCCACGATGCGCGTGGCGAGGCGCCTGAGGAACGCGCGATCGTGGGTCACGAAGAGCAGCGTCGTCCCGCGATCCACGAGGAAGTCCTCGAGCCACTCGATGGTATCGGCGTCGAGATGGTTCGTGGGTTCGTCGAGGAGCAACACGTCGGGCTGCCTGACGAGTGCGCGCGCGAGGAGCGTCTGGCGCTTGCGTCCGCCGGAGGCCGCGGAGAACTCGGCGTCCGGGTCGAGGCCGAGGTGGTCGAGCACGGTTTCCACGCGCGACTGGACTTCCCAGGCGGCGGCGCTGTCGAGCTGGTGGTGCAGGCGATCGAGTTCACGCAGGGCCGCGTCGGTCGCGTCCTCGGCGACGCGATGGCTGGCCAGGTGATACCGGGCGACCAGGCGACCTACGTCGCCGAGCCCTTCAGCGACGACGTCGTAAATGGTGCCGCTCACGTCGCCTGGGACTTCCTGCTCGAGCCGGGCGACGGTGACGCCAGTCTGGCGCACCACCTCGCCTGAATCAGGTGTCATCGTGCTATCGATGAGCTTCATGACGGTGCTCTTGCCAGCCCCATTGCGACCGAGGAGGCAGACGCGCTCGCCGCGTTCGATGGCGAAGTTCGCCCGGTCGAGGACCAGGGGCCCTCCGAACGCGATGCTGATGTCCTGCATTGCCAACAGTGCCAAAGTCTCCTCGGCCGCGAGTCGTCAGATTCGAATGGCGGAAAGATACCGTCACAGCCGTGGGCTCGTCCCACCGCGTCGGCCGTGTCGGTGGCCAAGCGCGCGGGTCGACGGCAAAAAGGACGGCGGTTGCGGAGGTAGCTACTGGAAGCTACCTTTCAGCATGCGCTCAGTCGGCCTGAAAGTCCTGAAGAACAGACTCAGTGAGTACGTCCGCTTGGCAGCGGGGGGGGAGGTGGTGCTCGTTACGGATCGCGACAAGGTCGTAGCGGAACTCCGACCACCGTCTGGTCGGGGGCCCCTCGTCACCGATGCTTACCTCGCGCAGGCAGTACGGGAGGGAATCATTACACCTCCGTTGATGACGAGGGATGGTCCGCCTGAGCGCCTGCCTGTGGGTCCTTTGCGAAACGTGCTTGACGAGCTGGATCGAGATCGCGCCGACCGGTGATATACGTCGATACATCCGTGGTGCTTGCACAACTGCTTTCGGAAGATCGTGTTCCGCCGGTGTCGCTCTGGGATGCGCTGTTGGTAAGCAGCCGTTTGCTCGAGTACGAAGTGTGGACGCGTCTCAACGGGCGGGGGCTCGCCCGCTCGCACGGCGAACTCGCCAGGGACATTCTTGCACGGATCGCAATGGTGGAGCTGCTTCCCGCGGTGCTTGCGAGAGCGCTCGAGCCCTTTCCACGTCCCGTCCGGACGCTGGATGCGCTGCATCTTGCAAGCGCAGACTACCTTGCGAATGCGCGGCAGTCCGTCGCATTGGCGACGTATGATGACCGCATGTCGGCAGCGGCCGCTGCAATGAGTATTCCGCTGTACGCACTCTAAGGCGCAAGCGCGACTTCATTCTCGAACGCTAGTGCGAATGCGCTGCCTTGTCGCCGCGCGCAATGGCAAGGTGGTGCGACGTGTGGTGATCGCCGTCCACGAGGAAGCCGATAGTCCCCAAGCCACGGAGTCGGGCCACCTCGCGTGCATCGGCTGCGTTGCGCGCGACCATCGTCAGGCGGACGCCCCCCGGAATCACCTGCGTCGTGGCTTTGAAGCCAGGTGCCGAGACGTACATCGACGCGTGCGTTGGCACCATGCGGCGGATCGCAGCGGTTGCAGCGCCAGCCGCAAGAATGTCGGCGACGAATCCCCCGGGAACGTCGCGTTGCGCGATCGTCGAACGGATGGTGACGTCATCCATATCGACGAGGTGACGCCGAAGCGCCTCGACGTTCACCTTCGCCCAGTCGGTCGCCGGATCGGCCATGAGGATGCGTACGACCTCAGCGATCGCACCGAAGGCTGCCTGTCCGGGGAGCATGGGCTGCTGCGCTGACGCGCCCTTCGCGCAAGCGGCCAGCTGCGCCTGGTGGGCCTTGTGATCCATGTTCGCGTGATCGGCAACTTCACCGACCTTGGAACAGTCCACCGTTTGGGCCGTCGCTCGCTCCTGCGCTTCGCTCGACACGAGTGGTAGTGCCACGAGGACGAAGAGGGCCTGAAGGCGATTGGAGAGGAACATGCGAGTTTTCGCCATGAGTGAGGATGAAATGATCCGGACCTCTATCTGCGCCGTCGCGCCCGGCATCAAGTTACGCGTCGAAGGCTATGGGCACCTGGCCCCCTGTGAAGGAACCTGAGTCACATGCCGAGCGCAGTTCTCCCTCCGCCGCCATTCGCCCAGGCGCTCGACGCGCTTCCGTTGTTCGCGTCGCTCTCGACCGCTACGCGTCGGCAGCTGATCGCGGCGTCGACCCAGCGTCGTTACGCAACGGGTGCGACGCTCTTTCGTGCGGGGGGCCAGGCGACGGGGCTCTACATCGTGCTCTCGGGCCGCGTGCGCGTGATGCGTTCGCGGAATGGTCGCCAGCGCGTGGTGCACACCGAGGGGCCCGGCGGTACACTGGCCGAGGTACCGTTGTTCGAG
>JACMLI010000735.1 GCA_014379705.1 Gemmatimonadaceae bacterium | reverse complement strand
GCGGGCGGGCGCGAAGGTGACACCAGGAGGCGTGGGGCGCAATTCTGACCCCGGCGCTCACGGCGTCATTATCCTTCCCCGACCCATGGCGCGCATCGTCATCTCCTGCTGGGGGTCGCACGGCGACATCGACCCATCGCTCGGACTCGCGTTAGGCCTGCGTGCCCGCGGGCATGCCGTCGCGATCGCGACCCTCGAGCACTATCGCGACCTCGTCACGCGCAACGGGCTCGGGTTCCACCCCATCCGGCCGCTGGTGGACCCCACGGACGTTGACGTCGTGCGCCGCATCATGAACCAGACGCGCGGTTCCGACTACCTGCTCCGCAAGGTGATCTATCCCGGCGTCGCCTCCATGTACGACGACCTCGTCCCGGTGCTCGGGGACGTCGACCTCGCCGTCAGTCATCCCCTCTCGATGGCCGTGCCGATCATTGCCGAGCAGTTCAACGTGCCATGGGCAAGCACGGTGCTCGCGCCCATCTCCTTCTTCTCACGTCACGACACGCCAGTGTTTCCTCCGGCCCCGTGGCTCAAGTCCCTCGACCGCTTCGCGCTCTGGCCGGGCCGCGCGCTCGCGTCCCTGGCTCGCGCCACCACGGCCCCGTGGGCGAGGGAGGTTCATGCGCTCCGGCACCGGCTGGGACTTTCCAGGGGACAGAACCCGCTCTTCGACGGACAACACTCGCCACATCTCGTGCTCGCGCTCTACTCGCGCGTGCTCGGGGCTCCCCAGCCCGATTGGCCGCCTAACGTGGTCGTCACCGGGCACATGTTCCATGACGGGCCGCACGGCACGACGCTCACGCCCGACGTCGAGGCCTTTCTGGCCGCGGGGCCCCCTCCCCTCCTGTTCACGCTCGGCTCGTCCGCCGTGCTCGTCCCGGGAGACTTCTGGAAGGAAAGCATCGCGGCCGTACAGCGCCTGGGGCAGCGGGCGATCCTCCTCGTGGGACCCGGGAGGGCCGAGGCGCTGCGACCGCAACTTCCGTCGTCGATCCTCGCGATGGATGGCGCGCCACATTCGCTCCTCATGCCACGGGCCGCCGCGGTGGTGCAGCAGTGCGGGATCGGCACCATGGCCCAAAGCCTCCGCAGCGGGCGCCCCATGCTCGCCGTACCGTTCGCGCACGACCAGCCTGACAACGCGTATCGCGCGGGCCGGCTCGGGATGTCGCGGACGGTCTTCCCGAAGCAGTATCGGGCGGCACGCGTTGCCGACGAACTCGGGCGACTGCTCGACGACCCTGCCTACACAGTTGCTGCCGCGCGCACCGCGGCCGTCGTGCGGTCGGAGCGCGGGATCGAGGCCGCGTGCGATGCGCTGGAGTCGCGTTTCTCGCTCAAGGCGTGAACACACCTGGTCGTCGCTCCGGCGAAGGCCGGAGCCCCGCCTCGTTCTCGTGCGCATTCGGGGCAAACGGCACGGGGCCTCGGCGTTCGTCGGGGCGACGGCAGTTCACGCCTCCGCGACGCTGAACGCGAAAATCGTCCGGGAGTGGTACCACCCGCCCGGGCGCAGCACGGTCGACGGGAACTCGGGGCGGTTGGGCGAATCGGGAAAATGCTGCGTCTCGAGGCACACGCCGCCGTGCCGCACGAGGGACCGTCCCTGTGCATCGGCGAGCGTGCCATCGAGGTGGTTGCCGGTGTAGAGCTGCAGCCCCGGCTCGGTGGTCGACACCTCGAGGGTGCGTCCACTCAGGGGCTCGTGCACTCGCGCCGCGAGCTCGAGCCCGGCGGTGGAACGACGAAGCACGAAGTTGTGGTCGTAGCCTCCCCCACGCTGCAACTGCGGAGCAGGGTCGGCGATGCGGGCGCCAATGGGCGACGGCGCGCGAAAGTCGAAGGGCGTTCCCATGACCGGCGCGTGCGCTGCCTCCGGGATGAGCCCCTCGTCCACTGGTGTGTACTGATCGGCCTCGATGGAGAGTTCGTGGCCCAGCACGTCCGCAGCGCGTCGTCCCGCAAGGTTGAAGTAGGCGTGCTGGGT
The DNA here is from genome assembly GCA_014379705.1 of Gemmatimonadaceae bacterium. Classification (GTDB taxonomy): domain Bacteria; phylum Gemmatimonadota; class Gemmatimonadetes; order Gemmatimonadales; family Gemmatimonadaceae; genus RBC101. The sequence goes on along the minus strand of JACMLI010000735.1, from coordinate 25,211 downwards.
GAGGTTCACGATCGTCGGCTTTGTCGTGCGCGCCGCGTAGTCGATGACCAGGCGATCGTCGTGCGTCAGGAGGTAGCGGACCGACGCCCGCAGCGTGCCCGGGTACCCTTCTTCCCCGTCGGGACTCGTCAGGCGGAAGCGTACCGCCGGCCCACGCCGATGTCGCACCGGCTCGGCACTCCACAGCCTCCGGTCGAACCCGCGCACCCCGCCATGCAGGTGATGCACGCCCTCGTTGGTGCTGAGCCTGTGCTCCACCCCATCGAGCGTGAAGCGGCCCCCGGCGATGCGGTTGGCGTACCGCCCGGCCACCGCGCCGAAGTACTGTGCGCGCGTGAGGTAGGTGTCGACGCTGTCGAAGCCCACGACGACGTCATCGCACTCCCCATCGCGACCACGCACCCGAAGCGACGTGATGGTTGCGCCCAGGGTGATGGCGGCGAGCCGCGTCCCACGCTGGTTGGCCAGCGTGAATCCCTCCACCACACCACCGTCCGGCATCGTGCCCCATCGGGCACGATGCAGCGCTGGGATTGGCAGGGCCTGGGCGGGCGGCATGGTGCAGTCTTACCGCAGCCCCGATGGGACACAAGCTCCGTACAGCAAACAGCACGCTGCCCGCCCTACTCGCGACCGAGCACCGAAGCGGTCCCCATCCTGAGCACCCGCCGCGTGGGCACCCACGTCGCCAGCAGTACCACGCCGATGATCGCCAGCGTCACAAGCGCTCCGGCCGTGGCCGCCAGCGCGTACGCCACCGGGAAGAAGTGCGTGAAGCCGGCGCCAATGACAAGCATCAGCGGCAGGGCAACAAGCGCACCCACGCCGAGTTGTCGTCCCCCCTGCGTCAACAGCAGGCGCGTGATGCTCGCATCGGTGGCGCCGAGGGCTCGTCGAACGCCGATTTCGCGGCTGCGCTGCCAGATCGCCCGTGCCATGAGGCCATACGTCCCACTCACCGCGAGAAGGAGCGCAAAGCCGAAGCACGCCGCGAAGAGTCGGGCCACCGAAACCGTGATCATGCCCATCGTCGCCTGGACTTCCTCGTGGGTCTGGACGCGCGACGGGACGAGCAGGGGGTCGACCGACGCGACCACCTGGTTCAGGGCCTCACGCGCTGCGACAGCGGAGCCACGGTGGCGGAAGATCACCGAGACGCCGTTCGCATCGGCCTGGGAGAGGGGAAGGTAGATCGCGTCGGCACTCCGGTTGCGAGCGAGTGGGTTGCCCAACGGCACGTCACTCGCCACGCCAACCACCGTGCGCCATGCCGTGGCCTCGGGCAATCCGGGAAGACGCACCTGTTGCCCGATCGGGGACTGGCCAGGCCAGTGCCGTGCGGCCAGGGCGCGGCTCAACAGTACCACCGGTGCCATGTCGGCCGCGTCGCGCGCATCGAAGGGCCGTCCATCCTCGATCCGGATGCCTAACGCGCCGAGGGTGCCAAGGACACCCTGCACATGGGCGGTGGGCGCTCCGGTCGGTGTCACGGCTCGCCCTGCGAGCTCGAACGCGCCTTCTGCCGAACGGATCTCCGCCAGCCCCGCCCGCAGCAGCACGCCATCCACCTCTGGCCACTGCGCCATGCCATCGACCACCGACTGGTACAGCACGCGACGCGACGTCGCCGACGCGTAACGCGATCCTTCTGGCGCGATCGACGTCTGCAGCAGGTTGTGCGTGTCGTACCCGGGGTCGAACGTCACCACGCGACGCGCCACGAGGCCGGCCATCACGCCGAAGAACATCAGGACGGTGACCGTGGACACCTGCGTGGCCACGAGGGCCCTGGCGAGGCGCCCGTCCCGCCGCGAGCCAGAGCGCGTACCGCCGTCCTGCAGCACCGCGTTGACGTTGGTCGCAGCGGCACGCATCGCCACGATCCCGCCGACCGCCGCGATGGACACGGTGATGAACCCGCCGGCCGCCAGCAGCGTCGTGCGATCGATGTCCCAGACCCACCAGAACGCCATGTTGCGCTCCAGGTGCGCGCGGGTCCACGTCGTGATGGCGCGAAGTCCCCAGGTCGCGAGGACCGTCCCGAGCGCGCCTCCCATCAGGCAGATCAGGACGCTCTCCCACATCCCCTGTGCCAGCAGGCGCGCTCGCGACGCCCCCAGCGCGAGCCGCACCGCCGTCTCGCGCACGCGCTCGTTAGCGCGTGCGAGGAGCAGGTTGGTCACGTTCACGAGCGCCAGGAGCAGGATCAGCGTCGCCAGTCCATTGAGGATGGCGAGGAAGAGCGGGCCAGTCTCCCCCATCTGGGCCATCGGGAACGACTGGATCGCCGCCGACACGGCCTCCGTGCGCGCGCTGCTCGTGGTATCGATCGCCGCCATGGCACGCGCCATCAACGTGCCGACCTCCGTCTGGGCGGCCGCAGCGGTCACGCCTGCGCGAAGGCGGGCGTACACGTCGAAGCTCGTGGTCCCGGCCTCGGTCGTCGCGAGCACGGCGTTCGGCAGGGGGATCCATGTTTCCGACGCCACGGGGAAACCGTACCCCGGCGGCATCACCCCGACCACGCGAGTGGGAACGCCGTCGATGTCGACGCGGCTGTTCACGACGGACGAATCGGTGCCGAACGCAACCTCCCACGTGCGCCATGACAGCACGATCACGGGCTCAGCCCCGGGCTCTGCGTCTGCGGGCAGCAATGTCCTGCCCATCGCCGCGGGGGTGCGCGTGAGCTGAAAGAGGTTCGGCTCCGTCTCCGTCGCGTCCACCACCCGTCGTCCGTCGGCGCGCCCCACCACGATGTCGCGCGTCCGGTATGCCCCCATATGGGTCAGGGTGGTAGCGCCACGTCGCACTTCGGCCAGGGCCACGGCATCGATCGACTGCGTTTCCACGCCCCGCGTCGCCATCACGCGCACGATGCCCGCCCCCTCGCCTAACGGGAGCGGCCGCAGCATGGCCGTGTGCAGGAACGAGTACGTGAAGATGCTGAGGGCAAGCCCGCCCCCGAGCACCACCACCGTCAACAGCGTGAAGCCCGGGCTGCGCAGCAGCAGCCGCGTCGCGTATCTCACATCCTGCCAATAGAGCATCCGGGACCTCGGTGTCGTGTCGTGGAGCCGTTCGCGCGCGCCGTTCAAGAGCGCGTCGAGCATCGCTCGCATCGTGAAGGTGAGCGCGCGGGCGGTCCCGCCCCGTCGCGCCTCACGCCATCCATCGATGAATGTTTCCGCCATGTCGTCGCCGTAGCCTTGGCGAAACGACTCGGGATACAGGTGGAGCAGGCCACGATAAAGGCGCGTGACGATGCGTTCCCGTGTGTCGCGACTCATCGCTACGTGCCGAGCGGGAGGAGGCGCGCACTGCGCGCGGCCGCGACCAGGCGCGACAATCGCAACGCCTCCAGCTCTGCGGCACGGCGACCTTCGGCAGTGATCGCGTAATAGCGGCGCCGCTCGTCGTCCTGAGGGTCGGGCTGGCGCCGCTCCGTGGGTCGGGCCAACCCTGCCTCGACGAGTCGCCGCAGGGCGCGGTACATGGTCCCGGTCTCGAGCCTGAGCGTGCCCTGACTGCGCTCCTCGGTTTCCTGGAGAATGGCGTACCCGTGCCTTTCTCCCCCTGCCAGCGTGAGCAGGATCTCGAACTCGATAGGTCGAAGGGGCGGAGGCGACTCAGGGGCCATGGAGCCGAACCTACGTGCGCCGCGCATATAGGTTTCGGACCGGGGCTACATTGCGGTCATGTCTCCGCACCAGCCCACACGTCGCATCGAAATCACCGGTCAGCAGTGGGCACTCGGTTCCTGGGAGATGCACTCGAGTCCGTCAGCGTCTCGACTCAGGCCCTTGCTCGCCAATCCCTACGTGGGCTTCCGTGAGGAGACCGTCCGGCCATTGGCGCGTCGGGAGGTGGCAACGCTCCGCGTGCCGCTGATCCTCAACCTTGGCGCGCCGTACCACGTGGCGCTCGGCACATCGACCAGGGCAGAACACTTCTCGTCGTTCGTCGCCGGCGTGAGCGACATCCCTGCGGTCGTGCAGGGCGCTACGCACTCGTGCGCGCTGCAGGTGGACTTCACGCCACTCGGAGCTCGCGCCCTGTTCGGGCGGCCCCTCGCTGAACTGACCAATCAGGTCGTGGCGTTCGACGATGTGCTCGGACCCCAGGCGCGCGTCCTCATCGAGCGATTGCATGACGCCGGGACATGGGAGGCGCGCTTTGCGCTCATCGACGACTTCTTTCTTGCACGCCTCACGAAGGCCGACCGTTGTGACCCGCGCGTCAGCCATGTGTGGTCGCAACTCGTCGCGACGGCGGGGCAGGCGAGAATCGACCATATGGCACGCGACGTGGGCTGGAGCCGGAAGCACCTCGCGGCGCGCTTTCGCGACGAGATCGGGCTGACTCCCAAGGTCGCGGCCCGCGTGATGCGCTTCGAGGCATTGCTCGGCTGCTCACGCGCGAAAGGACGCCGCACGTGGAGCGAGCTCGCGGCGACGTGTGGCTACTTCGACCAGGCGCACCTTAATCGCGATTTCGCGGAGTTTGCCCACACGACGCCCGGCTCGTACGTGCGGGACCTCGTGCCGGGGGACGCCGGGCTGCTCGCCGACGGTGAGCCTTTCGCGATGGCGCGGTAACAAATCTCCAAGTCAGGCCGGCGCGTCGCATGCATCGTGGGATGCACCGACGGCCATGGAGGTTGTCGGCCTACCAGGATCATCCCATGAACGAACGTCGTCCCAAGGTTTACCCGTGCCTCGCGTACCGCGACCCCGCGGCCGCCATCGCTTTCCTGCAACGCGCCTTTGGCTTCTCCCCGCTCCTCACGGTGCCGGGGGAGGACGGCGTCATCATGCACGCGGAGCTGAGCCTCGGGGATGAGGTCATCATGCTCGGCGTCGCCAAGCCCGACCTCGGCTGGGTGAGTCCCCTCGACCTGCCGGCGCTCAATGCCACGGTGTGCTTCTTCGTGGATGAAGTCGACGCCCACTACGAACGCGCGGTGGCAGCCGGGGCGACGGTCGTGCGCGCGCTACGCGACACGAACTACGGCTCCCGCGAATATTCGGTAAAGGATCCCGAAGGCCAGGAGTGGCACTTCGGTACGTATCGGCCGGCGCCCGGTGCAAAAGGAGCCTGAATCGGTACGGAGCCTTTCTATTATTCGGAACCATGCCGACTCCCCGCCCCCTCGCCAAGCTGCGCAAGCTGAGCCTCACGCTTCCCGAAGCCCATGAAGTGGAAGCGTGGGGTGAACCGACCTTCCGGGTGCGGAACAAGCTCTTTGCGATGTTTGCGGGCGCGTCCAACCATCACGGGGGCGGTCGGCATTCCGCGTGGATCAAGTGCTCACCGACCAACCAGCAGCTGCTCATCCGCGCGGATCCCGGCCGATACTTCTTTCCACCGTACGTCGGGCCCACGGGCTGGGTGGGTGTCTATCTGGACGGGTCGCCGGATTGGTCGGCGATCGCTGAGCTGTTACGCGATGGCTACGTCATGATTGCTCCCGTCCGGCTCAAGGCACTGCTCCGGGAACCGCGCTAGGCGACACCGGGTACGGCGTCGGGGCTGCATGCGCCCCCGGTATATTTCTCGGCTGGTTCGGTTCGGTTTTCCAAGGATTCCCCCCGTGACACGTCTTTGTTGGTTGCTCGCGCTCGGCGCGGGAGTGATGTCTGCTGCCCCGGCGCTGCCTGCGCAGGCCGCTCGCGCCAAGGTGCCCTTCGGGGCCGGCGAGAGCATGACGTATGACGTGAAGTTCGGGCCGCTCAACGTAGGAACCGGGCGCATGTTCGTGGTCGGCATCGACACGATCCGCGGCCAACCCGCGTGGCACCTCCGCCTCGAGCTGCGAGCCGGCATCCCCGGTTTCCGCGTCGTGAACGTGCTGGAGAGCTGGATGGACGTCACGACGCTCAATGCACTCCGCTACCGCCAGGAGACGCAGCAGGGGGGCAAGGAGGAGCGTCGCCAGGCGGAAATCTTCCCGGAAAGGAAGATCTATACGGAGAAGGATTGGCGCCCGGCCAAAAACGGCGGCGGCATGCAGGAGATCGATCGTGGCGAACATCCCACCGTCGCACAGCCGCTCGACCAGGCCTCGTTCCTCTTCTTCGCGCGCACCCAGCCCCTCGAGCCGGGCAAGACCTACAGCTACGATCGATACTACAAGCCGGCGAGCAACCCGGTGACGCTGGCCGTGCTTCGTCGCGAGACCGTAAACGTGCCCGCGGGCGCGTTTTCGACTGTCGTCGTCAGGCCGATCTTCAAGTCGAACGGCATCTTCGGGCAGAACGGGCGCGCTGAAGTGTGGTTCACCGACGATGATCGTCGCCTGATGGTGCGCATGGAGACACACGTTGCCTTCGGCAGCATCACCCTCCTGCTCAAGGAATTCCAGGGCTCGGGCGTCGAACCCTGAGCGTCGCGATCATTTCTCGCCACAGTTCGTCGCTCCGGCGAAGGTCCGAGCCCAGCCCTCTTTGTCGGTTCGGCAAACGACCCTGGGCACCCTGCTTTCGCAGGTGCGACGCCAACGGATCGTTACTCCTCGCGCTTGAGCACCCCGACGACGTTGGAGTAGTCGTCTGTCCAGAGGAGGTTCTGCGGCTTCTCGTCGAGAAGTCGCCATGACCGTTCGACGACCAGCGGTGCGAGAATGGTCGACTCGCGCGCGAGCGCGACCCAGCGCGATCCGTACAGCATGCGCGCCTTCTCGTCGTCGTTCGGGTTGAAGTCACGCGCCGCGGACGCGAGATGTGCGTCGCGGGCGAGCTGCTGCACGACGGGCTCGAGCTCGAGGTAGCGGTTGCTGATGTGGAACAGGATCGAGCCGTTCGGCTTGAGCTTGCGCAGGTAGAGCTGCAGCGCCTCGCGCGTCATGAGGTGGACGGGGATCGCATCGGAACTGAAGGCGTCGAGGGCGATCAGGTCGAAGGAGCTGTCCTTCGCCGCCTGCAGGGACACGCGCGCGTCGCCGAGCTGCACGCGGTGGTTGGGGCCGCACAGCTTGAGGTACGTGAAGAGCCGGCCACTGGTGGCCATGCGGACCACGGCGGGGTCGATCTCGTAGTACGTCCAGATCTCGAAGGGGCGCGCGTAACATGCCGTGGTGCCCGACCCCAGACCGACCAGCGCGACGTTGCGCACGGCGGTCGAGTCCGTGAGGATGTCGAAGGCGTCGCCCAGGGGGCCGATTCGTGCGTAGTACGTGAGTGGTTCGCGCTGCAGCTCGGGCGTGAGGCTCTGCGCCCCGTGCGTGGTCGTCCCGTGCTGCAGCACGAGGAAATCCCCCCACTTTCGCACGCGGTAGACGCCAAAGAAGCTGCGCTCCTGGTGCACGACGTCATCCGTGTCCCCTCGTGCGTCCACGGCGAGGAACATCGCGGCCGCGGCGAGCGCGAGGCGGAGCGGACGCTTGTGGAAGCTGGCGATGATCAGGGAGACGATGATGAACAGGGTGACCATGGCGACCGTCCCCATGCGACCCGAGGGGACCTGGATCGTGAACGCCGCGAGGAGGGCGCCGTAGAGCGCCAGCGGAAAGCCGAGGTCGAGCGCAACAGCACGCAGGCTGTTGTCCGGCGTCACCCGCGTCGGCCGGAGGCCGAAGGCAATGATCAGGGCAAGCGGGTACTCGAGGACCCGGTCGTAGATCAACGGTGCGATGACGACGTTGAAGACGCCGCCCAGGAGTCCGCCCACGGACATCCACAGGTAGAACTCCGTCAGGTATTCCGGGCGCGGACGCGAGTCGGCGAGTTCGCGATGGCACATCATCGCCGTCACGAAGAACGCCAGCAGGTGGAACACGAGCGACGCCAGCTGAACCTTGAGCGGCGCCATCCCGATCGTCACCAGCAGCCCGAGTCCCACAAACAGCTGGAAGACGAGCATGAACGTGCGGTTCAGCAGCGGCCGTTCCGCGAAGACGAGCACGAAGGTCAGCAGGTAGAGCGCAAGGGGCACCACCCAGAGCAGCGGGATGGCCGCGACGTCGGTGCTCAGGTACGTGGTGACGCCCACGAGGAGCGACGAGGGTGCGAAGGAGAGCAGTACCCATCGGATCCGCCAGGCGCGCGTCGGGACGATGGTGGGGCGGCGTGGCGTGTCAGCGTCGCTCGTGGCAACGAGGGGTGCGCCCTCGGCCGCCGCCGCCGCGTCGACCGGCTGGGGTTCCGCCACCTCTCTTCGTGCAGTGGCCTCCTTCTCCCGCACCAGGCGCACCGTGAGCCAGAGCGCGACCCCAACGAGCCCGAGCAGCACGACATAAATCACGGTCCACCACGTGCGCTGCTCGCTCAGCGTGAGCCTGGGCTCGATGAGCGTGGGATAGGCGAGGAGCGCGACGAAGCTCCCCAGGTTGCTCGCGATGTAGAGCACATACGGATTCGCCGCCGCCGGGTGCGCGGTGGAGGCAAGCCATCGTTGGAACATGGGCGCCCCGGCGGCGAGGAGCACGAAGGGCAGACCGAGCGAGATGGAGAGGATGCCGAGCAACCAGAGGATCGGGGCCGACGCCCCCGAGGCGGCGGTGTTGGCGCCACGCACGACGAGGGGCAGGGTGAGCAGCGCGACCAGCATCACGCCGAGGTGCACGAGGCCTTGCGTGCGGGCGCTGAACCGACGGCTCGTCAGGTGCGCGTACAGGTAGCCCACGAGGAGCGCGGCCTGGAAGAACATCAGGCACGTGTTCCACACGGCCGACGTGCCACCGAGCAGCGGCAGCACCATCTTCGTGAACATCGGCTGCACCACGAAGAGCAGCGTGGCGTTCAGGAAGATGAGCACGGCAAAGAGCCCGAGCACGACGGTCGCTCGGGCTGGTGTCCAGGCTGATGCCTGTGCAGGGCGATGCATGGCGCGGAATGTGGCCTTCGACGCGACCGATGTCAGGTGCGCGCTCGCACGATCATCGCGTGACGGTACGAGGCTGGCGCGGACAAGGGCGAATCACGGGAATTACGGGCCGTACGAGAAGCACGAGAGGCACGAGTTCACTGCGACAGGGGTATCCCGTCGCGCCGGCGAAGGACGGAGCCCCACGTCGTTCCTCCCCCGTTCGATGTGCTCGCCCCTCGCGCCGATCCGATGGTCACACCCCGGTTGGCACTGGCAGGCATCCCACCACGTATTTCCCCTGTCTCATGCCGTACCAGAAGGCGCGGCTTTCAGCCTTCACGCTCCACCACGTCCCTCTTCCTGGCCAGCCAAATGTCTTCCCGTCGTGACTTCCTGAAGCAGGGCACCGCCGCCGCGGGCGCCGTCGCGCTCAGCGGGGCACTCCACAAGGCGAACGCCGCGGTCCCCGGGGGCGCGATTGCCTCCGAATCAATGGACGCGCCGACGAAGGAACTCCTCCTCGAGGCCATCGGGGCCGCCAGGAGTGGCGGGGCATCCTATTCCGATGCCCGCATCGGACGGTACCAGCAGAACTTCGTCTTCACGCGCGAGAAGCAGATCCTCAACGTCGTCGACACGGATTCAATTGGAATCGGCGTTCGCGCGCTCGTCGATGGCACGTGGGGTTTTGCCGCCTCACGCGATCTCACGAAGGAGGGCGTCGCCCTTGCCGCTCGCGAGGCCGTGGCGATCGCCAAGGCGAACCGCGTCGCGCGTGACCGGTCGGTGCTGCTGGCGCCTGCGCCGTCGCATCCCAACGCCACGTGGAAGAGCGCCTTCACCATCGATCCGTTCAACGTCCCCGTCGAGGAGAAGGCCGACCTGCTCATCCGCGCGAACACGGAGGGCATGAAGGCGCCCAACGTGAAGTACGTCTTCAGCGGGCTCTTCTTCCGGAAGATGGAGCGCAGCTACGCCAACACCGACGGCTCCGTGATCTCGCAGACCGTGGTGCAAAGCGCGCTGCAGCAGCAGTTCACCGCAGTGTCCTCGGACTTTACCGACTTCCAGAACCGCGGCAACACGCTGCCGCCGGTCGGTCGGGGCTACGAGTGGGTCCAGCAGGCCAATCTCATCGAGAACTCGCGCAAGTGGGGCGAAGAAGCGAGCGAGAAACTGAAGGCGAAACCCGTCGACGTCGGACGGTATGATCTCGTGCTGCATCCGTCGCACCTCTGGCTCACGATCCACGAGGCGATCGCCCACCCCACGGAGCTCGACCGGGCCATGGGATATGAAGCGAACTACGCGGGGACCTCGTTCGTCGCACCGCCGGAAAAGCATCTGGGGACGTTCAAGTACGGCCCCGAGTTCATGAACGTCCAGGGCGATCGCTCACAGCCTGGCGCGCTGTCGACGATCGGGTACGACGACGAAGGCGTCCAGCCTGACGAGTTCCTCATCATCAAGAACGGCATCGTCAACGACTACCAGACCACGCGTGAACAGGCGTCGTGGCTCAAGTGGTGGTACGACAAGAACGGCCAGCCCACGCGGTCCCATGGCTGCTCGTACGCCGACAACTGGTCGAGCGTGCAGTTCCAGCGCATGCCGAACGTCTCGCTCCTTCCGGGCGAGCGCGATACCAGCTACGAGGACCTCATCGCGGCCACCGATCGCGGCATCGCCATCGTCGGCGATGGTTCCTTCTCCATAGACCAGCAGCGATACAACGCGCAGTTCGGCGGCCAACTGTTCCATGAAATCCGCGGCGGGAAGATCGTTGGCATGCTCAAGGACGTCGCCTACCAGATCCGTACGCCGGAGTTCTGGAACTCGATGGACATGATCGGGGGCAAGAGGGGCTACGAGGTCTGGGGGTCCTTCTTCGACGGCAAGGGCCAGCCGGGACAGGTGAATGCCGTGAGTCACGGCTCCGTCCCCGCGCGCTTCCGCCAGGTCAACGTCATCAATACCGGCCGCAAGGCGTAACGGAGATCCCAAACGATGCAACGCAACAACATCATCGACGTCCTCTCGGGACCCGCACGCCTGCTCGAGCGGGACGGTAGTGCGGCCCCTGGCAACGCCATCCTCACGCGCGACGAGTGCCAGGCGCTCGTGGACCGCGTGAAGAAGATGTCCAAGGCCGACGCCGTCGAAGTGCAGATGTTCGGCAGCTATCAGGCGAACGTCCGCTTTGCCGACAACCAGATGTCCACCGCCGGCGGCATTGGCGACCTGCAACTCGGCGTGCAGAGCTCGTTCGGGCCGAAGCACGCCGTGGTCACCACCAACGAGCTCACCGAGGCGTCCATTCGCGCGGCGGTCGAGAAGTCGGAGAAGCTCGCTCGCCTTGCGCCCGACGATCCTGAGGCGATGCCCTTGCTGGGCCCCCAGGACATCAAGCCGGTCGAGGCATACTTCGACTCGGTGGCCGACATGGGCGCTGAGGAACGCGCCAGGGTCGCGCTCACCGCCCTCGAGCCCGCGCGCCAGGCGGGCGACCTCACCGCCGCCGGCTTCCTCATCAACAACCTCGGCTTCACCGCGTTCGGCAACAGCGCCGGCAACTTCGCGTATCATCGATCCACCAACGCCAACTACACGGTGACGGTGCGAACGAAGGATGGCACGGGATCGGGCTGGGCGGGCGCCGAACATAACGATGCGAAGCAGGTGGACTTTGCCGCAGTGAGCCAGCGCGCCATCGACAAGGCCCGGCTCTCCCGCACACCCGTGGCCATCGAGCCCGGGCGCTACACCGTGATCCTCGAGCCGCAGGCCGTGGGCGACCTCTGTCAGCTCATCGGGTTCTACGCCGACGCGCGCGCGACCGACGAAGGGCGTTCCCCGTTCGTGAAGCAGGGCGGTGGCACGAAGATCGGCGAGAAGATCGTGGACGAGCGCGTGAACATCTACGCCGATCCCTTCGACCCCATGGTCCGTGCGCAACCGTTCGACGGCGACGGGTTGCCGTTGGGTCGCCAGGAGTTCGTGAAGGACGGCAAGCTCGCCACGCTGTACTACTCGCGCTTCTGGGCAAAGAAGAAGGGCGTGTCGCCGACTGGTGCCCCGACATCGTTCTGCATGACAGGGGGCGACCAATCAATCGAGCAGATGATCGCCAATACCACGCGCGGCGTGCTCGTCACTCGGCTCTGGTACCTGCGCGAGGTCGATCCGCGCACGATCCTCTACACGGGCCTCACGCGCGACGGCACGTTCCTCATCGAGAACGGCAAGGTCGCCAAGCCGCTCAAGAACTTTCGATTCAACGACTCGCCGCTGTTCATGCTGAACAACCTCGAGGCAATGGGGCGGCCGCAGCGCCTCGCTGGCACGGAGGCGGGTGGTGCGGTGATCGTGCCGCCCCTCAAGGTGAGGGACTTCAACTTCACGAGCCTGTCGGACGCGGTGTAACCGCCGACGCTGCCCAGATGGAAGGAAGAGCCCGACCGGTGCCCGGTCGGGCTCTTTCCTTGCATCTGTGGTTCCCCGCCATTGATTGAAGATGAACTGGAGTTTAACATCTGCGTCGGTTCGTCGTCTGATGAGGACGGCAGGTTTGCCTCATAAATGTCCGAGACAGTAGATGTCGCCGTAGTGGCTCGTTAGAGGGCCATTACTGTTTCCTCCCGATCCTCGCTTCCTTGTTGGAATTCATGGCCACCGATTCGCGTCCGTTCGCGCTGGTTCGGCAGGGGGCAGGAGCCCTGCGCACCGTACTCTTCTGGACGCATCTCGTGATCGGCCTGAGCGCTGGAGTGCTCATCCTCATCATGTCGCTCACCGGGGTCATGCTCGGCGCCGAGCGGCAGATGATTGCCTGGATCGACGACGCGCCACGGGTGGCGACGGTGCCCCCCACCCCTCGGCTCGCTCTCGACTCCCTGCTCGCCCTGCGCGGCATTGAGCGACAGGACCTGGCAACCGCGGTCGTCAAGGCCGACCCGCACGAGGTCGTGCTGCTCCGATTCAAGGAGCGGGAACGCGCCCCGATGTCGGTCAATCCCTACACCGGTGAGGACCTGAGCGTCGCTCCCGGCGGCAAGGGACAGGTCTTCTTCAGTGCGTTGAGGCGTTGGCACCGCTGGGTCGGCGTAACTTCGGAAGAGGCGAGGGCCACGGCGCGCATGTTCACGGGCGCGGCCAACCTTGGCTTCGTCCTCCTCGCGCTCTCTGGGCTCTATCTCTGGTGGCCGCGCCGATGGACGCGTGCGGCCTTCCGCACGGGCACGATCTTCGACGTCTCCCTGCGCGGAAAGCCGCGCGACTTCAACTGGCACAACTCCCTCGGTTTCTGGACGGCGATTCCCCTCTTCATCGTCGCCGCAACGGGAGCGTTCATCTCGTATCAGTGGCCCGGCCGGTGGCTCGATCGCATCGCCGGTTCGCCCGAGGAACGACTCGCAGCGCTCAAGCCAGCTCCGGCACCTGAACGAGGCGCGCAGGGCCGTGCCGGTGGACCGGGTGGACCCGGTGGCCCCGGCGGGCGCGAGGGACGCGCAGGCCGTGAAGGGCCAGGCAACGCGGGTTCTGCAGAGGAACAAGGCAGGCCCGCTGCGTCACTCGACGCGCTCGTGCAGGCGTCGGCGGCGCGCTACCCCGAGTGGCGATCGCTGACGATAACCGTGCCATCGGCACGCGACAGCGCTGCATCGATCGCGGTCGCTGAAGGCAACACGTTCCGCCCGGACCTTCGCTCGACGGTGATCCTGGACGCCGGGAGCGCATCCGTGCTCGCGGTGCGCGATTACGCGTCACTCAGCACGTCGCGAAAGATCCGGGCGTGGACCCGCTTCGGGCACACGGGCGAGGTCTTTGGCGTGACGGGCCAGGTCATCGCGACGATCGTCAGCGCGGTGGGCGTGCTTCTCGTCTGGACGGGTATCGCGCTCGCCCTGCGTCGCTTCTCGGCCTGGGTGCGACGGCGCTCGAAGGTTCCGGCGCTGCAGCCCTCAGCGGGCGACTAGCGGCGGCCGGCGATCGCTGGAACACCCACAGCCGGCGTCGGCGTCGGCGCGAAACCCTGCTCCTCGAGCCAACTCAGTAAGAGGCGATCGATCTCGGCCTCCGACAATCCCGGGACCTGCTCCATCACCGCGAAGCGCTTGCCGGCCTTCATCAGGTACCAGGTCGCCGGCGTGGCTGCGAGCGATTTCTTTGCATTGGCGGGCTGCCCCTCGTACGAGACGAAATGGCATTCCATGCCGCGGTACACGAGATAGCGTTGCTCGGTCTTGTAGGCGGCCACGGGGCTCTGCGCTGCGAGGGATGCCGCCCGCAAAAAGGCGAGCACGGGGAGGCATGACCAGTAAATCTAGCATTTTCGGCGTCCTGCGGTAGTTAGGCCCCCTCCCGGCACCGTTCGTCCCAGCAGGGCTGGCGTCCGGATGAGACCCTGGAGCAACGTCCCGCGGAGCATTCCAGGGCCTCACACGCCAGAGCCCGTTAGGCATCCTTGGCTCCAAACGGGGCAGGATGACCGAACCCACCTCGCCGCCCCACCACTCGCATGATCCGACGGGCCACCGCGCTCCGCCCTGCCGATGTCGTCCGTCGGCGCCTGTTCCTGCAGCACCTCACGGGTCCCACGCTCACAGACCCGGTCGCCGTCATCCGTGAGTTGGGGGCGGTGCAGGCGCAGGACTTCCCGGGATCCAAATGGGCGATCGCGCAGCGCGCGGCCAACGTCACCGAGCCGGAGCTTGATGAGCTCTTCGACCGCGGGGCCTTCCTGCGCACGCACGTACTCCGGCCCACATGGCACGTCGTCGCCCCCGAGGACATTCGGTGGATGCTCGCGCTGACCGGACCGCGCGTGTTACAGAAGAACCGGACCATGTCTCACCGACTCGGCCTCGACGGTCGCACGGTCGCCCGAGCCATGACCATCCTCCAGCGGACGATGGAAGGGGGTCGTGCCGCGGATCGCGCGACGCTCCGGACCGCGCTGGCCCGCGGACGCATCGTGGCGGATGAGTCGCAGCGCTTTGCCTACATCCTCATGCACGCCGAGCTGCAGGCGCTGGTGTGCAGCGGCCCAAGGCGCGGAAAGCAGCAGACGCACGCGCTCCTCGATGAGCGGGCCGCTCCTGCGCCCGCTCGATCGCGCGATGACGCCGTGCGCGAACTCACGCGACGCTACTTCCAGTCACATGGCCCCGCGACGATGCAGGACTTCACGGTCTGGTCGGGCCTGACAATGAAGGACGCGCGCGCCGGCCTCGATGCCAACGGCGCGACCTTCGCTTCGGCGCCTATGGACGGACTCACCTGGTGGTTTCCTGCGGGAGACGTCCCCGCCGTGCGCGGTGGTTCAGCGCGACTCCTGCCAAACTACGATGAGTACTTCATCGGCTTCAAGCATCGCTCGCCGCTCCTCGAGCGCCTCAACGCGCATGAGCGGAGACCGTCCTGGCGTGAGCTGCTCGCGCACCTCATCGTCATGAACGGTCAAGTGTGCGGCGGGTGGCGTCGTTCGGGGAAAGGCGAGGCCATCCTCACGGCCTCGCCAGTCGTGAACCTCACAGCGGCGGAGCGGCGCGCGGTCGAGCGGGAAGTCGCGAGGTATGCGCGCTTCCTCGGTACGTCCCTCGAAGTGCGCTGGGCCGCCTGACGAGCGCCCAGCACCGCCCCAGTCATTGACCGCGAATGGCCAGCATCGGGTCGATGCGGGTGGAGCGCACGGCGGGAATCAGGCTCGAGGCCACGGCCGCGAGGGCGAGGAGGACCACCGCACCTACCAGTGCCAGCGGATCGAACGGTGAAACCCCGTAGAGCATCGTGCGGAGGACGCCGGAGCTGCTCACGGTGAGGGCCGCGCCGACCAGCAGCCCAGGCACGACGGCATGCAGGGCATTCATGATCACCATGGCTCGCACCCGGCCTGGCGTCGAGCCGAGCGCGAGGCGCACGCCAATCTCGCGCGTGCGCTGCGCGACCGAATACGAGACCACCGCAAAGATGCCGATCACCGCCAGCAGGACGGCGAGGATCGCGAAGGACGCCAGCACGATCATCGTGAAGCGTCGGTCGGAGAGCGTGCCGCGCACGACGTCCTGCATCGCGCGCATGTCGAGCGGCACATTCGGGTCCACGGCGCGGACCGCATTGCGAATCGCGTCGCCAACAGTCGACCTGGGGCTGGTGGATCGCACCACGTAGGTGACGGACTGCGCGCGGTAGGCGGGGCGCTGGCGATGGTCGAAGTAGTAGGTGTCGCGAAAGCGATCGATGGGCGAGCCGCTGCGCGCGTCACCCACGACGCCGATCACCACGTGCCAGGGCTCCTCGCCGGATCCGTCCATGCCCGCCGGCCGGACACGCTTGCCGATCGGATCTTCGCCGGGCCACGCGGTCTTCGCGAAGGACTCGTTGACCACGGTCACCTTCGTCGCAGCGCGATCGTCCCCGGGCGCGAACGTCCGGCCACTCATCAGCGGGATGCCAAGGGCGCGGAAGGCATCCCCCCCCACCACGCGGTAGAGCGCATGGCCATTGTAGTCCTTGCCCTCGGTCATTGGCGTGCCCTCGATCTCCAGGGATCCGCTCATGTAGTTGCCGCCTAACGGCGTGATGTTCATGAAGCCGGCCGCGTCCACCCCCGGCGTCACCGCGAGCGCGCCGAGGACGCGTTGGTGAAAGGCCGGTACCACGCCTTCGCGCGAGGCATACGTCGCGGAGGGCAGGTTCACCTCCGCACTGGTCACGCTCGCCGGCTCGAAGCCAAGGCGCTCCTGCATGACCTGCCCGAACGACCGGATGAGGAGCGTCGATCCCGCCAGGAGCATCACGGCAAGGGCGACCTCGCCGGCCACGAGCACGTTCCAGGCGCGCAGGCGCGACGTGCCGCGACCGCCCTCACGGAGCAGCCTGGCACCCTGCCCGTCGGAGAGCCGCATGGCCGGCGCCCAGCCGAACGTGATGGCGGTGAAAGCCACGATCCCGATCGTGAACGCGATCACGCGACCGTCCAGCTGAATCCCGGCGAGTGGTACGTCGCCGGGTGCGACCACACCGAAGACACGCAGCATCGTGCGGCCAAGGAGCAGGCCCAACGCCCCACCACCGATCGCGAGCAGCGAACATTCGGTCACGAGCTGGCGCACGAGCCGCGTGCGCGTGGCGCCGAGTGCGCTGCGCACGGCGAGCTCCCCCGCACGCGCCGTCCCTCGCGCCAACATCGCCCCGGCGAGGTTCGTGCATGCCGTGAGCAGCAACAGCAGCGAGGCCGCCATCAGGAGCGTGAGGGGGGCGCGCGCCGACTTGGTGAGGCTCGCCTGCAACGGCGTCACCGTGCTTCCCACGGCGTCGAAGTCGGAAGGATACTCCTTCGCGAGGCGTTCCAGGAACGTGTCGACGTCGCGCGTCGCGCGCTCGGGGGTGACACCGGGAGCGAGGCGCGCCACAACCTCCCCACCGTGCGACGTGCGACTCGTGGAGGGATCGAAGAGCTCGTAGGGCACCCAGAGCCGCGAGCGCGCGGGAAAGTCGAAGCCCGCCGGCAACACGCCAATGACGTCATACACGCGCCCCGACGTGAGGCGGACGTTGGCGAGAGAAGCGGGCGCACCGAGGTGGTCGCGCCAGAACGCGTGACTGACGACCGCCACCGGACTCGCCCCAAGGCGGTGCTCATCCGGCGATGGGAGTCGACCCAGCGCTGGTGCGACCGGGAAGACCTTGAAGAACCCGCTGGACACACCGGCTACCTGGGCACGCATGGGTGCGTTGGCACCGATGATCGTTTCCGTGGACGCCCAGTGCGTCGCGATCGCCGCAATGCTCCGCACCTCGCGCTCGATGTCGAGCATGTTGGTCCACGACACCCCGGCCCACCCCCCCTTCTCGTGCCGCTCGATGACGTCGACGAGCCGCTCGGGCTCGTGGTACGGCAATGGACGGAGCAGTACCTGATTGACGAGCGAAAACACCGCCGTGGTGGCTCCGGTGCCTAACGCGAGCGTCGCGAGGGCCGTGAGCGTGAACACGGGACTGCGGCGCAGCATGCGAATCCCGATCGCGGCGTCCTGGCGGAACTCCTCCCAGCGCCGGGCGCGGCGACCGCTCGAGCGACGGCGGTGCTCGATCTCGCGGCACTCGGCCTCCACGCCCGCGCGATCGCCAAACAGGGTACGAGCCTCGGCGCGCGCGGCCTCTGGGGTGTGCCCCCCCGCAATCAGCTCTTCGGTCCGGCGTTCGATGTGGAACTCGAGCTCGCGGCGCACGTCTTCGTCCACCGGACGCGAGCCCGACATCGGCAGTTCGTCGTCATGACGGTCGCGCTGTGTCATGCGAGGCCCTCGGTCGGGCGCGCAGCGAGCACCCGCGCGAAGGCGGCCACGTAGCGCTGCCACTCGGTGACCTCGGCGCGCATCGCGCGCTCGCCGGCGTCGGTGAGCTGGTACACGCGCGCCTCGCGGCCGGTGTCGGAGGTGGCCCACACGGACGCCACGAGCCCTCGCTCCTCGAGGCGGCGGAGCGCCGGATACAGGGCGCCCTCTTCGATCCTCAGGTCATCGCCCGACGACTGTCGGATCCACCGGGAGATGGCGTAGCCATGGGCCGGTCCCCAGCTCAGGGTCCGCAGGATGAGGATGTCGAACGTGCCCTTGAGCAGCCTCAGTGGCGTCTGGGTCATGCAGCGTCTCCGCGCGCGAATGACCCATAAGACAGTTATGCCTCGTCCGTTGGTTTGAACTCCCGTCTACGTCGCTCCGGCGATTACGGCTCGAGCGCCTTCGGCGGATCGTCGACCGGGAGCTTCGTGCGCGCCTTTCGGCGAGGCGTCCGGATCGCGAGGCGCGCCGATTCAACCACGAAGCCGATGCCCGCCGCGATCAGCGGATTGAAGTTGAATGCCATTCCGATGCCGCCGAAGAGCGCGGTGGCCAGCGTCGTGTGGACCACCAAGGCGCCCAGCGGAACGTGGCGAAGGAAGAGCCAGCCAGTGGCAGGAGCCAACACGCCGCCAACGGTCGCACCCACGAGGGCGCTCCATCCCCATACTTCAGCCTCGAGGAACACGCTCGGATCACGTCTCACGAGCGCAGCGAGCCCCAACCCGATCGCGGCGGCGAGCGCACCAGCGATCGCGCCGGTCAGCATCAGCCCACCTGTGACAGCAAGGATTCGGCGTACTCGACTCATGCAGGAACCGGGGATCCGGGCGGCGTTCAGCCGTGGTTGGCCACTCGTGCTGGATGATAAGCGATTCCACGCGGGTTGTGCGCGCATCCGACCCGTCGCGATCGAGAAGCTCTGTGGCCCGCGAGTTTACTTGAGACCCGGCTCGGCGCACGTCTGACCTGCCTGCGTTATTATCGATTGCCGATTGCCCGGTGCTCCCAACTCCACGCGAGTGAATCGCATGAGCCGCCTCGAACAGCTGCTGCGGAGCCCGACGTGCCTGACCATCCTCGTGGGTCTCGGACTCGTCCTGCGCGCATGGGCGTACGTCCCGGCAACCTCGCTCTGGCTCGACGAAGTTCTGCTCGCTCGCAACATCGAGGCACTGAGCCTGGGTGAGCTGTTGACCACACCCCTGCTCCTCGATCAGGTGGCGCCGCGCGGATTCCTGCTCCTCGAAAAACTCTCCGTGATCGCCTTCGGGAAGAACGAACTCGCGCTCAGGCTCCCACCGTTCCTCTGCGCCGTTGCCGCGATGTTGCTCTTCCGGCGGCTCGCGGAACGGACGCTCGAAGGTCTCGCCGTGCCGTTCGCCGTGGCGCTGTTCGCGATCGGAATCCCATTCATCAAGTACGGCGCCGAGGTGAAGCAGTACGAGGGCGACGCGACAGCGACCATCCTGGTGCTGCTCCTCGCGCTTGACCTCGCGCGCAACGACCTCCCAACGCGCCGCCTGGTATTCGCTGGCGTCGCGGGCTTCGTCCTCGTCTGGTTTTCCCAGGCGTCGGTCCTCGTCCTCGGCGGGATCGGGGCGGCGATGACGATCGAATGGCTCCGCGCGCGCGATCGCCGACTCCAGCGCGTGGTCTTCATCACCGTGCCTGTATGGGCCGCCGGTTGCCTCCTTGCAGTCGCGGCGGGTCGGCAGGCCATGGCGCCCTCGACCGCGCAGTTCATGCAGGAGTTCTGGGTGCGCGGCTTCATGCCGCTTCCCTTCCACCCGCTGGCTGCATTGCGATGGTTGGGGGAGCAGTCCGTCTCCGTCTTCACTGACCCGACACTCCTGAGCTACCGCTGGCCGGTGGCGTACCTGGCTGTCGCCATCGCCGGCTTTGTCGCGCTCTGGCGTCGTCGCGCATTCGAGGCGTCGATGCTGACCGCGATCGTCATCGTGGCCGTTGTGGCGGCTGTCGCGCAGCAGTACCCGTTTCGCGGCCGGCTGATGTTCTACCTCATCCCGGTGTTGCTGCTCACGATCGCCGCCGGGGCGGAGTGGATCCGTCACATCGGTGCCCGCATGCATCCGGCAGTTGGGTATGTCGCGATGACTGCGTTGCTCGCCCCGCCGGTGGCGGCGATCGTCGCGACACCGCCGCCGTACGACATCGAGCACCAACGCGCCGTGATGGCGTTCCTGCAGCAACGACGCCAGCCTGGGGATCGAATCCACGCCTTCCCGCTCGCCCGCATCCCCCTGCTGTATTACGCCGAGCGCTATGGCGTGCACCCGGGTGATTTCACGACGGTGCGCTGTGACAGGGACAGCACGCGCGCCTATGTGCGCGACGTCGACCAGTTCCGCGGAGTGCGGCGCCTTTGGCTGCTTTCTGCGGAAAACGGGGCATTCGCCGCGGCGCGAAAGACGGCGCGGTCGTACCTGTCGACCATCGGCGTGCAGCGCGATTCGCTGATCCTTTCCTCGCTCACGCGCCCGGCAGTCGGAGTGGAGCTGTATGACCTGAGTGACTCGGTGCGTCTGGCGGCGGCCGATGCCGAGTCGTTCCCAGTGCCGGCCATGTCGACGACTCAGCGGCCGGGATGTCGGCCGTTTGCTCGTGAATCCCCTCTCGACGCCTTCATCGCCGGAGGGCCGCCACCACAACGTTGAGTGGCGACACGTCCAGTCGCTGGCACCTCGTCAGGGCGAGTCTGCCCTGCCGCCATGGCCGGTTGCCCATCGTGATCGCCTGTGTAGTCTCCATGCATCTCCTCGCCCCAGGCCTTCGATGTTCTCGCTGTTCACGCTCGCAGCTCTCCTCCTGACCCCAGCTGCCGACAGTTCGCGCTGGCTCGTCATGAACCATGGACGCCCCGCCGGCGACCTCGTGGTGATGACTTCACGCGACTCCGTGGTGTCACGCTTCGTCTTTCGCGATCGCAACCGCGGCACGCGCGTCGAGACGCGGTACCGACTTGGCGCGAACGGCGCGGTGGTCGCCGGTGAATCGCGTCCGGTGCTCCCCGACGGAACGGTCGGGCAACCCGGTGACCGATTCGAGGTGGTCGGGGACTCGATCGTGTACGGCACCATGCGATCCGCCCTGCGCACCGGCTCGTGGGTCGGCCTGCGCAACGGCACGCCGTGGGATGATGCCGCCCTCGCGCGGCACCTGCTCGGCCGACCCGAACGCAGTGCGGCGATCGCGCCGTCAGGGCGCGCGCGTGCAGAAGTCATCGCCGACACCCTGCTGCGCGTCGGCGCGCGTCGGCAGCGCGCCCGCCTCGTGATGATCTATCGCGGCACGAGCACCACGCCGAGTGGCGTGTGGCTCGACGAGAACGGCGCCCTCCTTTCCACGGATGCGCAATGGTTCATCACGGTGCGCGAGTCGGCCGTGCCACTCATGGAATCGCTCCGGGCCATTGAGCTGCGATGGCGCAATGCACAGGGCGAAGCCATTTCGGCGAAGGTGCGGCTCAAGACGACCGGCCTCGTCGTGTTCAAGGGCGGAGACGTGTTCGACAGCGAGACCGGCACCATGCGTCCGCGGCAAACGGTCATCGTGCAGGGCGATCGCATCCTCCGCGTCGGCCCCGTGGATTCCATCCCGATCCCGGCCGACGCGAGCGTGTTCGACATCACGGGCAAGACGATCATGCCCGGCATGTGGGAGATGCACACGCACGTGCAGGTCTCGAACCAGGGCAGCGGAAGCCTCATGCAGTTGGCGCAGGGGCTGACGACGGCGCGTGACATGGCCGCCGACCTGGACGTCGCGGTGTCGCAGCGGGACCGTGAGCGGGCCGGAAAGCTCGCGTCCCCACGCCTGATCCTCGCGGGCTTCATGGAAGGGCTGCTGGCGTGGGCCGGGCCGACGGCGGCGATCGCCTCCAACGAAGCCGAGGCGCGCGCGTGGGTCGCCCGCTACGACTCGCTCGGGTACAAGCAGGTCAAGCTGTACAACGTGCTGCACCCCGACCTCGTGCCGGTGATCGCGGCCGAGGCGAAGCAGCGTGGCATGCGGCTCAGCGGGCACATCCCGCGCGGCATGTCGGTGCGGGCCGCGGTGTCGTTAGGCTTCGACGAGATCCAGCACGCCGCATTCCTCTTCTCCGACTTCTATCCCGACTCGCTCTACCTGCCGCAGATGCGCGCCTACTCCATTGTCGCGACGGCCGTGGCACCGCGCATCGATGTGGACAGTCCCGGCATGACCTCGCTCGTGAACTTCCTCGCCGAACACCAGACGGTGATCGACGGGACGTTCAATCTCTGGATCGGCGGGGGCGCGTCGGTTGTCGGCGCTGGCGGATCGTCGGACCAGTCGCGTGCGGACTCGGCGTACGTGCGGCTCATCCGTCGCCTCTACGATGCCGGTGTGCCGCTCGTTGCCGGCACGGACAACACCACGGGGACGACCTATCGTCGCGAGCTCGAGATGTACGCGCTGGCGGGCATCCCCGCGCCGCGCGTCCTGCAGATCGCCACGATCGACGCCGCGCGTGTGATGAAGGAAGACCGGGACTACGGCAGTATCGTGGCCGGCAAGGTGGCCGACCTCATCGTGGTGAATGGCCGGCCGGCAGAGCGGATTGGTGACCTGGCGCGCGTGGAAACCGTGGTACGCGGCGGGCGCGTGTACCGAGTCACGGACCTGCTGGGGGCGCTGGGGTCGAGCACCGTCCAGTAGCGGGAGAAGACGGTAGCTTTCTCGGGGATCCCGGGACCTCTCAAGTCTGCATCGGTGTTTGATGCCGGGCGATTGGGGTTGGATGGAGACACAACAACACGGGGCACCGCCTTTCGCCGGTGCGACGAGGCCTTGAGGAAATGACGATGATGCACATGGCAATGACGCTGGCCGCGATGGTGATGCCGGCGACTGCGGGCGAGATCTTCGGCGACGTGCGGATCGGCGACAAGTACGTCGCCCAGGCGCCCATCCAGATGGTGTGCGGCACCGACACCGTGAAGGGCAAGACCGATGATGCAGGGTCGTTCCGCCTGGCGACGAAAGCCGGTGGCAAGTGCGTCGTGACGGTCACGCACGACGGGAAGCCCGCGTCGGTCGACGTCGTGGTGTTCGACAAGCCGTCCCGGTATCGGCTCGTGCTCGAGCTCAAGGACGGGGCGTTCATTCTCAAACGCGTGTGATGCATGGTTGACGACGTGAAGGCGGACGAGGTCGCGGTACGGACGCGCGACCACAAGGACTTCTGGGACATCCTCCAGATCGTGCTGTCTCCGCTGGGGGGCCTCCTGACCGCGCTCGCCGTCGCCAGCCTCGGGTACATGGGATCGCGCACCATCGAGCGGCAGCAGTCCAACGAGGCAAAGCTGCGCCTCTACTCCGAACTGATGACGCGTCGCGAGGAATCGGAGGCGACGCTCCGGAAGGAGATGTTCCAGTCGATCATTGGGTCCTTCTTCGATGCGCGCTCGGAACAGCTGGAGAGCAAGCTGCTCAAGATGGAACTCCTCGCGCAGAACTTTCACGAGGCGCTGAACCTCGTGCCGCTCTACGAGCACCTCGAACGCGAGATCGCCACGTCACAGATGTCCGCCGAGGCCAAGCGCGGCTACGCGGCACGCCTTGGTGAGCTCGCGCGCGAAGTCACCCGCAAGCAGATGATCGTGCTCGAAGCGGGTGGCAAGCGCTTCGACTGGACCGTCATCCTCAGCGACAGCCTCACCGCCGGGACAAAGTCGGAGCAGCTGGAGGATGTGGAACTCACGCTCGGCGGCATCACGCGCCGCTTTCGCGTGACCTTGAGCGGCGCCGACCTCGTTCGCCGCGAGCTCAGGGTCGGGCTCGAGATCGAGACGCCAGCGCAGGAGGGCGTGTCCGGCTCCGCGGCCTCCCGCAACTCCGTGGACTTTCCCCTCGGCTTCTTTAGCACGCCGATGATCGACAACACGCGCCTGTCGAGCGACCAGCGCGTGGCGATCGTGCTCACCGACATGAATGACTTCGGGGCCACGCTGAGCCTCGTGTACTTCCCGGGCTCGCGCGCGTCGCTGCGGGAGAAGCCGTACTACGAGGAGATCCTGCGCAAGCTCTCGGACACCACGATCGGGCCCGACTAGGGCCTAACGAGCCGCGGGAGTCCGCAGCCGGATGTGGTACAGCGTCGGCCACATCTTGCCCGTGACCAGCAGGGTCCCCGCCACCGGGCCCCGGGCGATCCCGTTCATCACGTCATCGGCATCGCGCCGCTTGCGCCGCGGATAGAGGTCGGCGAGATCCACGAGCTCGCGCACGACCCCGGTGGACGGATCGATGCGCGCCAGCCAGTCGGATTCGTAGACGTTCGCGAGCAGCTCGCCGTCGACGTACTCGAGTTCGTTGAGCTTGGAGAGGGGGGACCGATCGCGGGTGACATGGAGCACGCGCTCCACCGCCCCGGTCTTCGGCGACAGGAAGCGCAGGGAGTCCGAACCGTCGCTCATGATCAGGGACGTGCCATCGGCGGTGAGTCCCCAGCCCTCCCCGGCATAGGTGAACGAGTCCACCTGGGCGAGCGTGCCCGCATCGTACACGTAGGCCACGCGCGATTCCCACGTGAGCAGGTAGAGCCGGCCGTCGAGTAACGCGAGCCCTTCCCCGAATCGGTTGTCGGGAAGCGCCACCGACTTCCGCACCCTCCCGGTCCGCAGGTCCACGCGACGAAGGTCGGAGTACCCGTACCGCCCCGTGCTCTCGTAGAGCGCGCCGTCCTCGAACACGAGGCCCTGGGTGTACGCGTTCGAGTCGTGCGGGAAGCGCGCGATGATGTCGAACGACGGCGGAAGCGTCTCCGCGCGCAGGCGCTCGCACCCCGCGACCAGCAGGATCGCTGCCAGCATCAGGAGCACTCGACGTGCGGCGAAACGGAGGACCATCGCGTGAAGGGCGGGGCGGGAGAAGGTAATACAGGCGACCCGCCGAAGCTCCCGCATCGTCACTCTCCCGGCTGTGGCGTGGCCACGAGCACCGCGGTCGCGGCGAGGGCCAGGGCCGCGATGATCAACTCCGTGCGGGCCGACGCGGCGAGGCGGCCCACGCCGCCCG
>JACMLI010000734.1 GCA_014379705.1 Gemmatimonadaceae bacterium | reverse complement strand
TCGACCATCGGGGCCAATCGAGCCGGAGGGGCGGCGGCGCAGGAACTCATGACGCACCTCGGGCTGGGGTAGCGATACCAACGTCTTATCGCCTCTGCGGTCTCGAGCGTGCATCGTGCGTGCACCTTGCACTTCGGAGCACGCCGGTCCATGAACCACGAGATCAACCAGGGCCGTCGTCGCTTTGTTGCCGCAGCGGCCCTCACGGGACTGGAGCTGGCCATGTACCGTGATACGCGATCAGCTGTCGCCGTGCCGACCACGGCTGGCGACGGACTCGCTGCGCTGCGCGGCGCGACGACCTGGCTCAACTCGGCGCCGCTCACCGCAGCGGGCCTTCGCGGCAAGGTCGTCCTCATCGACGTTGGCACCTACACCTGCATCAACTGGCTCCGAACGCTTCCGTACCGCCGCGCCTGGGCGGAGAAGTACCGCGAGAGCGGGTTGGTGCTGGTCGGCGTCCATACGCCGGAGTTCCAGTTCGAGCATGACCTGGACAACGTGCGCCGCGCCCTGGGTGACATGAAAGTCCTGCACCCCATCGCGGTCGACAACGACTACGCCATCTGGAACGGATTGGACAACAGGTACTGGCCGGCGCTCTACCTCTTCGATGCAACCGGGAAGTTGCGACACGAGAAGTTCGGCGAAGGCGACTACGAGCGGTCCGAGGCGGCGATCCAGCAGGTGGTGACGGAGCGTGGCGCGCGCGCCTTCGAGCGTCGGCCAGTGACGGTTGAGGGAAGAGGCATCGAGGCGCCCGCCGACTGGGCAACACTGGGCTCTCCGGAGACGTACCTTGGCTTCGCGCGGGCGGAACGCTTCGCGAGCAAGGAGCGTCCGGTCGCCAACCTGCCACGCGTGTACACCGCTCCCGCGCGGCTTCGTGCCAACGAGTGGGCTCTCGCAGGGACGTGGGGCCTTGGCAAACAGGCCGCGCGCTCAGGTGCGCCTGACGCGCGCATCGTGTACCGCTTTCGTGCGCGCGATGTGCACCTGGTCATGGGGCCCGCCGCTCACGGGATGTCCGTGCGATTCCGAGTGCGTGTGGACGGCCTGCCTCCCGGCGCGGCGAGCGGGGGAGACGTCGATGAGGCAGGCAACGGCGTGCTGGACCAGCAGCGCCTGTATCAGCTGATCCGACAGTCCGGGCAGGTCGTGGAACGCAGCTTCGAGATCGAGTTTCTCGACCAGGGAGCCGAAGCGTTCGCGTTCACATTCGGCTGATCGTCAGGTCGGTTCGATGCCACGGCCCGTGCGAAAGAGTAGACGCAGATGCAACACTCGATCAACGACGGGCGGCGTCGCTACCTGGTCACGGCGCTGATGACCTGGCCGCGATCGACTTGGGAGCGCTCAAGCCCGCGCATGCCACGCACCGCAACCCGTCCCCATTCGTCGCGGGCGTAACGCCGACGTCAGCGGTGGCGCGGGCGCTGGCGATCGTTGGACGCACGGGTGATTCTCCCGACATGGCGTCCCGCTCGAAGGCAAAGGTCCGACTCGCTGTCTTGCTGGCGTTCTGCATGGGCGTACCTGCATCCGCTCAACTGCCGGACGTCCGACAATATGCGCACACCGCCTGGACGGTCCAGGATGGCGCACCGGGAGCCATCAGGGGCTTCGCGCAAGGCGCGGACGGCGTACTCTGGATCGCTTCCGAGCGTGGCCTCTTCCAGTTCGACGGCGTGCACTTCACGCGATTCGAGCCGCTTCCGGGGCAGTCCATGCTTCCGCAGGCACCGCATGTCCTGCTCGCCCTCCCTGACACGGCGCTTTGGATCGGGCATCTCTCCGGTGGAGTAAGCGTCCTCCATCGAGGGAAAATTGTCAGCTACAGCGCGCAGCAGGGACTTCCCGGTGGTACGGTGACCGCGCTCGCGCGCGACTCGGCCGGCATGATGTGGGCGTCGACGACGCGTGGATTCGCTCGACTCGAGGGCAACCGATGGGTAGAGATGGGCGCAAGCGTCGGGTATCCGGCAGGGTACACGGAGCCCGTCCTCATCGATCGACGCGGCGCCGTCTGGGCCGTGAGTGCACAGGGGATCTACACGCTCGCCCGAGGGGCCGCGCGGTTCGAGAAACGCGTGGTGACTCCGCCAGGTCGAAGCGATTCGCGAGTTCTTTGGTTGACGCTCGGCCCCGGCGGTTCGATCTGGGGCGTTCAACGAGGGCACGGCCTGCTCGCGATTGCCGATGCGAACGGCGACCCGCCGCGCTCCGCCGAGATCGCATACGCTGACACGCTCGCATTTGGGGTGACATTCGCGCCGGGTCACCCTGCGGTGGTGACCAGCATGTCCGGTCGGGTGGTCAGGGTGTGGCTTCCGTCGACGATGGGCGCTCCGCGGCCTGCAGTGGGGGCCTCAACGACAGGGGTGAGCGAGAGCCCCTTTACCCGCGCGGAAGGGATGAGCGGGGACCGGATCATGGCTGCGCTCTACGACCGCGAGGGCACGCTCTGGATCGGTACGCCCACCGGCGTCGATCGTTTTCGTGAAACCAAACTGACTCCTCTCGTGTGGCCGGGGCGCGTGAGTTGGCCAGGCGTCGCTGCAGATTCGAACGGTGCGGTGTGGGTGGCCGCGCGAAATGGTGCACCGTCCACGCTGTTCGCTGTTGGTGAGCGTGTCGTCCCGCGGCGCGGCGCCCCATCGACGCTGACGAGCATCTACCGCGACCTCAACGCGGGTATCTGGCTCGGTGGCGAGTCAGGGCTGTGGGCACAGAAGGGCGCTGCACTCGTGCGCGTGCCTTTGCCAGCGCCCCCAGCCGCGCCGAACCTGACCACGTGGCAGGTTCACGCGATTGCCCGGGAGCGCGAGGGCAGCCTCTGGGTGTCGATGGTCACCGACGGTGTCTACCGCAGGAAGCCTGCCGGGACCTGGGAGCGGTTCGGCTTGGCGCACGGGTTGGGCAAGGCCGTTGCAAATGCCATAACGACGGATAGCAGCGGTCGAACATGGCTGGGGTACCCGGACGGTCGGGTGGCGCTCGTCGTGGGCGACTCGGTGCGCGTGTGGTCCGAGGTCGATGGGCCAGGGGTTGGGAGCGTGCTCGCCATCGCGGTCCATGGCGACCGAGTGTGGATTGCCGGTCAGTTGGGCGTCGGCGCCCTGCGCGCGAGAGAGGCTCGAGGGGATGTGGGAGAGCCGTTTATGCCGCTGTCCACCGTGGGCGAGCCGCTCCGCGGGGTATCGGGAGTCGTTGAAGTGGCGGGGGGCGATCTCTGGCTCAACGGGGCGGACGGCGTCACGCGCATTGCAGGCAGTGAGGTCCAGCGCGCCCTCACGGAGGCTGGGTATCGAGCGCAGTACCAACGCCTCGACTACCGCGACGGCATCGAGCCGCCGGCACCACAGATACGCCCGCTCCCATCGGCGGTTGCCGGTGAGGACGGCCGCCTCTGGTTTACTTCGGCTGGGGGCGTGTCCTGGGTCGATCCGCGCCGAGTTCGGCGGAACGAGGTGCCCCCGCCGGTGCACCTTGGTTCGCTGGTCGCAAGTGGTCGTCGCTATCACGTGGGACACGCTGCGGTCGACACCGTCCGACTTGCGCCGCGCACCACGCCGCTGACGCTGACGTACACGGCCTATAGCCTCGCCGTACCTGAGCGCGTGCGGTTCAGGTACCGACTCGACGGCCTCGACACGACGTGGCAGGACGCGGGCAGTCGGCGTGAGGCGTCCTACAC
This sequence comes from Gemmatimonadaceae bacterium, assembly GCA_014379705.1. Classification (GTDB taxonomy): domain Bacteria; phylum Gemmatimonadota; class Gemmatimonadetes; order Gemmatimonadales; family Gemmatimonadaceae; genus RBC101. Next base: position 4,123 of record JACMLI010000734.1, on the reverse strand, counting down.
CAACCTGTCGCCCGGCCACTATCGCTTTCGCGTCATGGCTGCAAACGATGATGGCGTCTGGAGCACATCTGCCGCGTCGCTCGCCTTCACCATCGATCACGCGTGGGATCAGACGTGGTGGTTCTTCACCCTCGTCATCCTTGCCATCGCGGGGACCGCGGCGGGCGCTGCGGTCGCGTGGCAACGGCGGCGCGGACAGCTGGCCGTCGAGCGCACCCAGGCACGGTTCAGCGCCATGCTGGATGAGCGCACGCGCGTCGCCCGGGAGTTGCACGACACGCTACTCGGCGACATGGCGGGAGTGGCCATGCAGCTGAGGGTGGGAGCGCGGCGCGTGGAGGCGTCGGGCACGGCTGACCCCGAGGTGGTCGAGTTGCTCTCAGGGCTCGGGGAGCAGGTGCGGCACGCGCTTATCGAGGCCAAGCGCTCAGTGACCGCCATGCGCACAGCGCCTGAGCAGTTGGCGCCGCTCCATCAACAGCTGGCCGACGCTGCACGTCGAACGTTCGCGGGGACGGAGGTCGTCGTTCAGGTGGAGCACGCAGGGGCACCGGGATCGCTCGCGCCGAACGTGGAATCCGAGATCATCAGCATTGCGGCCGAAGCCATGACGAACGCGCGAACGCACGCGGACTGCCGGAAGGTGAGCGTCACGCTCAGCTACGCGCCGCGAGAGCTTCGCCTGTGCGTGCGCGACGACGGGCGCGGCTTCGACCTGGCCGATGCAGTACCGACGGGCCATTGGGGGCTCATCGGCATGCGGGAACGCGCGTCGTCGATCGGCGCGACGGTCGCGATCACGAGTACTCCGGGCGAGGGCACGGAGGTGGCCATCCTCCTGCCGTCCAGTCGTCAAGCGTGACCGCGTGAGAGCCCACACGCCCGCGCCCAGGGCGTGGCCGGGTATGTCAAACGGCATATTGTCCTCCAGCGGCTGCCCACCAACGTTCAGGTATGCATCTTCGCAGTGGACCGGGCGGGGCAGGGGGCCCGTTGATCCGTATCATGACGGTCGACGACCATCCGATCTACCGGGGTGGCCTTGCCGCACTGATCGGCGTGTATGCGGATCTCGAGCTGGTCGCCGAGGCGGCGAATGGGCGCGAAGCGGTCGACCGCTTCCGGCAGCACCGGCCCGATGTCACGCTCATGGACCTCAGTATGCCGCTCATGGGCGGCGTGGAGGCCATTGGGACGATCGTCGGTGAGTTTCCCGAGGCCCGCATCATCGCCCTCACCACGTGGGAGGGCGACGCGGACATTCACCGGGCGCTGCAAGCCGGGGCCCGGGGCTACCTGCTCAAGGACGTGGTGGACGAGGAGGTGGCGGGCGCCATTCGTCAGGTGCACGCAGGGCGGCGTGCCCTCACCCCCGACGTGGCGCAGCGCCTGGCCGCATTCACCCCGAGGATTGAGCTGACGGACCGGGAACTCGAGGTCCTGACGCACATGGCGCGCGGGGCGAGCAACAAGGAGATCGCCACCGCGTTAGGCCGCAGCGACGGGACCATCAAGGTCCACGTGCTGCACATCCTGCAGAAGCTGGACGCGTCCGATCGCACCGAAGCCGTGACGGTCGCGCTGAAGCGCGGGATCATCCACCTGCCCTGAGCGGCGACCTCGACCGCGGGTATGCCGTTTGGTCGAAGGAAAGACCGACCGGATGGTCGATTTGGACGGCGGTTCCGGCTCGTAGAGTGACGTCACGCCGAGTCACCCAAAAGAACTGCTGCCGCACGTGGAGGACGAATCCCATGATTACCCTGCCGCCCACCGTCTTCATCGTCGACCCCAACGCCGCGGGCCGACACGCCCTCGGCGCCACGATCCGCCGTGCCGGCTTGCGGGCCGAGAGCTTTGCCTCCGCCGGGGAGTTTCTGGCCCGGCCGCGCTCCGGTGCCCCCAGCTGCCTCCTGCTCGAACTCGCGCCTCGAGCCATCGATGCATTTGCGTTGCAGCATCGTGTCTCCATCGAGCGGAAGGAAACGCCGGTCATCGTGATGTCCAGCGAGGTCGATGTCGCGTCGCTGGTCCAGGCCATGAAGGCCGGGGCCGTGGAAGTCTTCATGAAGCCGGTCGCCGACGACGTGCTCTTGCAGGCCGTCGGCGAGGCGCTCGCGCGCAGCCGCGCCGTACTCCAGCAGGAGGACGACATCCAGGCCCTGCGCCAACGCTACGATGCGCTCAGCGTTCGCGAGCGGGAAGTGATGGGACGGGTCGTCGCCGGCCTCCTGAACAAACAAGTGGGTGCAGCCCTCGGCATCAGCGTGGTGACGGTGAAGGCGCACCGGGGAAGGGTGATGCGGAAGATGGGCGCCGAGTCGCTGGCCGGGCTGGTGGCCATGGCGCTGCGGCTCGACCTGCGCCTCGCGGTCTCCCCCCGGGCGTCGACGAGTGTTTCGCGAGTACCGCTCGCTGACCTCGCGAGGCGTCAGGTCTCGAACAGCTTCTCCAGCGCAGCGCGATAGGTCCGGCTCACGGGCAACCTGGTGCCGTCACGCAACACGGCGACAGCATCTCCATGGAACATCGTGCCTCGAGCGGCTCATCTCGGCAGCTGCTAGTCAAACGTGCTCAGGTCGCGCCGCGGTCGCCCGCCGCCTATTCGAGCGAGACCTTCCTCGTGGTGACCGTTGCGATGCTCGCTGCCTGGGTGCCGGTGAGTCGATTCGACAAGTCATCGCTCGCTGAGACGCTGAAGCCCGAACAGGCATGTGGGAACCGTGATCGCTGCGCCCAACCATTATTGCGGCCTCGCGCAACGATGAACGACGGGCGACAATAGCGTCATCCCGATCCCCGCAGGCTGTGATCAAGACCCATCCGTTACGACACTGGTTCCCGAATCTCGGCTCGCCGTCGCTCGCTGGTCCGGAGGCACGAGTCCCTTTCCGGTCGCGCGTCGTCTTGCTAGGTGCCGTGGTGGCCTCCATTGCAGTACGCGCCGCCCAAGCGCAGCCATCACGCGCCCTCATGCCGATCGACTTCACCAACTCGGCCGAATACGGGTGGCTGCGAAAGAAGGTCCACGCGGCCCGGACGCTGGACGACCTGACGCAGCCGTCGACCTGGCGGATGACGGGGACGGGTCAGCTGAGTTTCCCCGAGGAGCCCCGCCTTCACGACATGCGCGTGCTACGGGTCGACATGCAGATGTTCACCGGGCCGCCGGCGCCCACAACGAGCCGCCTCTCGTCGATCAACCTGCGGCGGGCGTTCCCCAACGAGGACTGGAGCGGATACAACCGGCTTTCGATGTGGATCCGACCCGACATTGCGGGATTCCCCATGCTCCCCCTGCAGCTGGTGCTGCATAACGACGGCATCGAGAAGGTGCCCGATCGCTACGCTCGCGAGGGCACTCACTATGTGACGCTCGGGCGTGAGGGCTGGCAGCAGGTGGTCTGGGAGATCGCTCCGCTGGCGCGCGATCGGGTCACGCTGCTCGAAATCGGCTACTGGGTGAACAAGATGCTTGCCGCGCCGGGTGACCGCGTCGGGTTCGAGATCGGACGCCTCGAGTTGCAGCGCGTGGACGCCGATCATCACACCGGCTGGAATGTTGGACCCGGTCGCATCGCCTACAGCCACAGCGGCTACCGCGCGCAGCTGTCCAAGTCGGCGGTGGGCAGCGACATCACTGCGTCGACATTCGCGCTCCTGCGCGTGAACGACCACGCGTTAGGCGATGTGGTGCTGGAGAAACCGGTGTCCGCGGTACGGAGCCGGCTCGGTGCGTTTCAGGTGATGGACTTTTCGGAGGTCACGAAATCGGGCACGTACGTCCTCCGGGCCGGGGATCACGAGTCGCGCCCGTTCGCGATCGGGGACGATGCGTGGAGGGGCACGCTCTGGAAGACCCTCAACTTCTTCTACGGCAATCGCTGCGGCTTTGACGTCCCGGGCTCGCACGGCGTCGACCACCTCGACTGGTTCGCCACCCTGGGTGACCAGCGCATCACGATGAGCGGCGGTTGGCACGATGCCGGCGACCTGTCGCAGGGGGCGATCAATACGGGAGAGGCCACGTATGCGATGTTCGCGCTCGCCGAGCGTCTCACGGCTACGGATAAGGACCCCGCGCTCGTTGCGCGGCTCATCGAGGAGGCCACGTGGGGACTCG
>JACMLI010000733.1 GCA_014379705.1 Gemmatimonadaceae bacterium | reverse complement strand
GGTACGCGCCGCCTCGTCGGGGGTGACGCTCCTGACGACGGGCGCCGCCACCGTGGCCGCAGACCTCGAGGCGCCTGGTGCCGCAACAGCCATCGTCGACGCGGAGCGGCCCTCGCACGTCTTCAACCTCGCGGGCTACGGCGTGGACCGGGGCGAGGCCGACGAGGTGCGGGCCGAGCAGCTCAATCATCTCCTGCCGCGGGAACTCGCCGCGGCGTGCGCGCCGCGCGGGAACGCGTCCGGGCCGGTCCTGGTGCATGTCGGATCGGCCGCCGAATATGGCAGCGTCGGTGGAACGTTCACCGAGTCCGGCGACGCACGGCCCTTCACGACCTACGGTCGGACGAAGCTCGCCGGCACGCGTGCCGTGAGCGAGGTCGCGGTCGGGCGCGGGACACGGGCCCTGACGGCCCGCCTGTTTACCGTCTTTGGAGAGGGCGAACACGAAGGCAGGCTGTTTCCTTCGCTGGTCGCGGCGGCAGCGGCGGGCGGCCCGATCGACCTCTCCGATGGCCGTCAGCGTCGCGACTTCGCGTTCGTGGGCGACGTCGCCGACGCGCTCATTGCGCTGGGCGACCTCCCCGTCCCGCCGGGCGACGTCGTGAACGTGGCGAGTGGCCAGTTGCACACCGTCGAGGCCTTCGTGCGCGCCGCAGCAGTCGCGTTAGGCATGCCGGAGTCGCACCTGCGGTTCGGGACCCTCCCCACCCGCAACGACGAGATGGCGCACGACGGCGTCTCCGTGGACCGGATGCGCTCGCGCCTTGGCCACGCGCTCACCGCCGACCTCGACGACATGGTGCGACGGGCGATCGCCGACTCGGGGCGGCCCGCCTGACGAACGACTACCCGGCGCGCGCGGCGTCCACGCGCCGGCCATAGACGCGCCAGGCCACGAGCATCCACGCCAAAGCGAACGCGTAGACGACGAGCGAGGGCAGGAGAAAGCGGCGAAACTCCGACGCCTCCGGGTACGCCGTCCAGACGGCCAACGGGAAGGGCGCCCCAATGAGCACGCCGAGGCTCCATCGTGAGAGCAGGTGCGAGCCCGCAAGCAGCGCGGCCGGCACGGTGAGCCAAAGCGCATACCAGGGCCAGACGTGCCCCGCCGCGATAAACACCACCGACAGCATCATCCCCGCGACGGCCACGTGAAGCGATTCGCGCGACGGCGCTCGCCAGTAGCGCCACAGCAGCCAGAGCGTCACGAGCGGGAAGATCAGCTGCACGGCGAGGGCGAGCAGAATGAGGTTGACGCCGAGCAGATGGCCGATGGCCTGGACGCCGTCGGCGGGCAGGTAGAAATAGCCCTCGCGCACCGCCGTGGTCTCGGCGAAGAACGCGAGCGAGTCGAAGAACGGCGCGAAGGTCGCGACCCAGATCACGACCGCGATCAGCGCGTGTGGCACATATGCCCGGACGCTCTGCACGATCGTGGGAGACGCGACTCCGCGGGGTTTCACGAGCAGCAGGTCGAGCAGGAAGAGCGGCGCGCTGACGTACTTCACGGACACGGAGAGCGCGAGCGCTGCCGTCGCCCACCGGCCCTGGCCCCGATCGGTCAGGAAGAGCCAAAGCAGTATGAAGAACAGCATCAGCGCATCGTTGTGGCCGTCGCCCCCGATCTGCACGGCGCCGAGCGGCAGCCAGCCGGTGACGACGAGCGCCATCGACTGTTCGCGAACGCTGCGGTCGCTCGTCAGGCGGTGCACGAGGTGCAGGATCCCGATCCACGTGCCCACGAGCAGCGCCTTGAAGAGGAGGGTGCTCCACAGCACGGATCCCCGCGTGATGCCCGCGATCGCCCACGAGATAAGCGCCCAGAGCGGGCCGTACGTCATCTTGAGGATGGGGGCGTCGAAGGGCAGTCCCTGCACCGCCGCCGCGGGCACCTCGTAGTACGGATTGCCTCCCCAGAACAGCGTGCGTCCCCAGGCGAAGGAGAGCCAGAAGTCGGGCACGAGCACGGGCATGGCGAAGCCCATCACCACCACGTACGCCATCGCCCACCGGCGAATCAGCCGCGGCGTACCCGGCGCACTCCCGGCATCGGTGTGCGCGACCACGAGGAGGGCGCCTAACGCGAACAGCGTCGAGAGGACGAGGGGAAGGACATAGGCGTCGAGGAACTTGTCCGCGCCAACCAGGTCCCCGGCGATGGCGTATGTGAGTTCGTGGCCGGCGCGACGCAGGCGGGCGTCGCGGTCGTCCGGTGGGTACGTGATGTTACCTACGATCCTCGCCTCGGCGGCTCCGGGCCTCGCCGCGAGGAGCAGGTCCGGAGCCGCGCGTTCCACGAAGCCCGCCACGCGTGCGCCGATCTCGCGATAGAACACGATCTGTCCGTGCGGACGCTCGCCGTATGTCGCGGCGCCGGCTTCGATCCACGACAGCGCAGCATGCGCCAGCAGCACGACAAGGTTCAGCGCGCCCAGGAGCGTGAGGACGCGCTTCACGCGGCCTCCGCGGTGCGCGAGAACGCGCCGCGCCACAGCAGGAACAACACGAGCGCGATTCCACCGAACGCCACCAGCGGGCCAAGGGCGCCGAACTGCAGGGCCGGATAACCCGAGGCCATCTTCTCGAGCACGATGAACACCGGGAGCGTCGGCCCGCCGCCGAAGACGATCGCCAGTGCGTCGGTCACGCTCTCCCGCGTCATCGACACGGCGACGGACACCACCACGCTCGCCGCAATGAGGGCAATGGCCACCGCGCGTGGCGCGGCCCGCAGCACGGGAAGCAGTGCGACAAAGAGGAGTGGAACCAACGGCACGAGGTAGCGCACGCCGGTGTTCCACTGGAGGTTCGCAAACTGGTTTGCGCTCGAGAACACGTACAGCGCCAGGCTCACGCCGAATATGCCGCGCATGGCGGCAGCGTCAGGATCCGACGCGCCGCGGCGTACGAACGGGACGGCGAGTGCGGCAAGAAGCATCGGGCAGAAGGCGAAGAGGCCATAGCGCGGATCGAACAGGTTGCCCCAGAGCAATTCCCCGGTCGGTACGAAGAAGCCATTCCATCCGATGACCGAGTATGTGGTCGCCGGCATGTAGCGCTGCGCCGGGAACCAGGGACTGCCGAATGCTGCCCACTGGTAGGCGAACAACGCGAGGATCATCGGGACGGCGCCCGCCGTATACGCCACGCCCGCACGCACCATCGGGCCCACGCCGCGGCGCACATGCATGGCAAGGATCCAGAGGCCGAACGCGACAAGGAGAGGCGTCGCGCTGTAGTCGCACAGCAGGCCGAAACCGAGGAGCGCGCCAACACCGGCAAGTTCGGCGGCGCGCGGCAGCGCGCCTGGTGCTCGCGGGCGCCAACCCGTGAGCACCACGTAGGCACCGAGCACGCAGTGCGCGAGCAGCGCGTTCTGGTTGAGGAACGCGGACCGGAAGAAGATCGGCGTCCCGATCGCGTACAGCAGGGCGGCGAACGTTGCCTGACGAGACGTCAGTCCGCGATGACGCAGGTACGTGGCGAGCACCCACGCCGCGAGCGCGCCGAGTGGGGCCATCAGCCCCACGCCGGTGACCAGCGCTGCAAGGCCCAGCTTCACGTCGAGGCCACGCGCGCGAGAGGCATTGAGGAACTTGTTCCGGTTCGGCCGTGCGTCGTCGTAGGCGGCGGCGGGCTTCGGCGCGATAAGCGACGGCATCCAGCTGTACAGCATGCCCAGGAAGGGCCGCGCCAGGGCGTACGGTACCGCACCGAGGAATGAGGTGCCCGGGTTGTTGTTGATGAACCAGCCGCGCCCTGGAATCTCGAAGAGATCGGGATGCAGCCCGTGGTACTCGTCGACGCGAATCGAGCCGCGCTCGGCGAGGGCAAGGGAGAGGTACGTCTCGCGCGCCACGTTCGTGGTCGCGAAGAGCGAATACACCAGCCAGACCGTGAGCACGAGCTTCGCGTCGAGCGACGCGCCCAGGCGACGCAGGCGGCCGCTCACGCGGGGCTGGGCGCGGGACGCCGGCGTACGCAACGACTCGTCGGGTGAGGCATGGGTCCGGGCTCGGGAAGATGACGGGGGCCGCGAATCGCCCTGTCGGGTCCCACCAGCATTGCGAAGGACGTGCCACCGGTCGTGGTCGACACGTCAGCCGAACGGGTCTCCAACGGCCGGTGAGCGACAGTAACTTGGGGCCGGGCACGATCCTTGAGTAGGCGGGGTGTTCCCCACGGCCTCACCTCCACCGGAGTCACTGCTTCATGCGTATCGGCCTCGTCGGCGCGGGCAAGATCGGTCAGCTGCGCGCGCGCTCGGTCATCGAAGACCCGTCCACTACCCTGGCCGCGGTCTTCGACCTCAGCGCCGACCTGGCGCGTCAGGCGGCCGCGCGGAGCGGAGCCAAGGTGTGCTCCTCACTCGAAGAGCTGCTGGGCGTGCCGCTGGACGCGGTCATCGTGTCCACTCCCGTCCACGTGCACCTGGATGCCTGCCTGCAGGCCTTTGGCCGCGGCTTGCACGTGTTGTGCGAGAAGCCCGTCGCCAATTCCGTGGCGGATACGCAGCGCATCGTGGATGCCGCGCGGACAGCGAAGAAAGCGCTCGCCGTGGGGTTCAACCTGCGCTACTACCCGGCCATTCGATACATCCGGGAGACAATTGCCGCGGGCAGCATCGGCACCGTCGACCATTTCCGGATCTTCGGTGGCCACGATGGCCTCGGCAGCTTCACGCATGACTGGGAGTACAAGACCCCACTCACCGGTGGCGGCGCCATGTGGGACATCGGCATCCACATGACCGACCTGGCCCGTCACTTTCTTGGCGAGATCACCGAGGTGTACGGCGTGATGTCGGGGAACGTGTGGCGGGTGCCGGGATCGGAAGACAACGCCATCGCCGTCTTCCGCAATCCCCAGGGGATCGCCGCGTCCTACCAGGCGACGTGGGATGAGTGGAAGGGTTACGGTTTCTCCATCGAGGCCTACGGCGACAAGGGTATGGTCCGCGGGGCATACGCGCCGATGCAGAACCTCCTGATCACGCACCAGAACCCCCGCGGTCCGCGCACACGCAAGCTCCTGCGCTACCCCGAGATTGCGGTGCGTGAGAAGATCTTCAGCTGGAAGTCGACCGCGCTGCTCTCGTTCAAGGACGAGCTGCGTGACTTCGTCGGTCTCACGGAAGGCAAGCGCGACGTGGTGATTGCCGACGGCTATGCGGGCCTTCGGGCGGTTGAAGTCGCCGCGGCGGTGAAGTCGAGTACGGAGACGGGCCTTGCGGTGCGGCTCGAGAACCTCGGGCGCATGACGCCGTGATGCCAGCCGGCACGCCCGAACTGAGTGTCGTCGTCACCGTCGTGGATGGCGGTGAGGCGGTGCGGGGCGTGCTCGATGCACTCGTCAGGCAGGATGGGGCGCCGCCCATGGAAGTGCTCGTCGCGTGGGACGATACCATCCCCGAGGTGGGCGCGCTCGCCGCGGCGTATCCCACCGTACGCTTCATCGCGATGGGGACGGTGCAGACCGAACGGCCCCCGCGGTCACCGGCCGGGCAGCACGAGCTGTTCGACCGCCGCCGATCGGCCGCGTTGCCACATACGACGG
>JACMLI010000732.1 GCA_014379705.1 Gemmatimonadaceae bacterium | reverse complement strand
GGCGCCCGGGAACGCGCGCGCTGCTGCGACGCCGAGGTCGCCGGTGCCGCAAGCCAGGTCCACGATGCGTCCCGGAGCAGGGGACTGCTCGCGGAGCCACCCCAGCAATGTCGCTTTCCAACCGGTGTCCATGCCGAAGCTGAACAGGCGCGTGAACGCGTCATAGCGGGGGGCGATGTGCTCGAACATCGGCGTCACGAAGGCCTGCTTGCGGGAGGCATCGCGCAGCACGGCTTTCACGTCGAGGCGTGCAAGCTCCTGTGGGGAGGGAAGGGGCGGCTCGCTCATGAGCGGTGGGTCATCATCGGGGCGATCACTCGTATTTCGGGCGGGCCTCCCCCAGATTCACGCGTTCGTGTGTATCCGTGAATCTGCCGCGTGACCGCTTCGGTCGGCAGCGGTCCGCTCCCCAGGTTGCTGATGTCCTTTTCGGTCCGAACCCCGCCGACCGCCACGCCCGCCGCCGAGACCGGCGTCGAGGTCATGACGGGTGAACTGCCGGCGTCGCAGCCGCTGCTCGGTGCCGACGCGGCCATGTGGGCCGTCGTGCTTGCGGGCGGCATCGGCTCGCGCTTCTGGCCCCTGTCGAGCCCGACGCGGCCCAAGCAACTGTTGCGCCTCCTCGGCGACGAGCCGATGATCGAGGAGTGCGTCGGCCGGCTCGACCCGCTCATTCCCGCCGAGCGCGTGCTGGTGGTGACGAGTGCGGACATCGCCTCGGCGATCCGCGCGGCGATTCCCTCGGTGCCCGCGCAGAACGTGCTCGTCGAGCCGCGCCCGTTAGGCACGGCGGCCGCGGTGGCCTATGCGGCGCAGGAAGTCACGCGACGCGCAGGCCCCGACACCCTCGTCGCCCTGCTCCACGCCGACATCGCCGTCTCCTTTCCCGACGCCTTCCGGCACACGCTGAGTCACGCCGGTGGTGTCGCATCACGCGACGACGTGATCGTCACGGTGGGGTGTGCCGCGGTGCGTGCCGACCCGGCGTTCGGCTACGCCGTGCCGGCCGCGTCCTTGTCGAGGGATGAGCCCTTCGCTCGCGGTGGCGCCGCGTTCGTGTCACAGTTCGTGGAGAAGCCCACGGTAGCGGAAGCGGCGGCACTGATCGAGAGGAAGGCGGTCTGGCACACCGGCGTCTGCGTCTGGCGAACCCGCGTCATGCTCAACGCCTTGCGTCGGCATACGCCCGAGGTCGCGTCGTCACTCGACGCCCTCGCCGAGGGGTCGCATGACACGTTCTTCGGTTCGGTGCAGTCGACGTCGATCGAACGCGGGCTCTTCGAGCGCAGCGACGCCCTCGTCGTGGTGCCGGGCGAATTCGGGTGGGACGACGTGGGCACCTGGGCGTCCCTGCGGCGCGCGCGCGACCTCGATGACGATGGCAACGGGGGGCACGGCAGCTCACACTTCTTCGACTCGTCGGGCAACATCGTGCACGCCGAAGGCTCCGACGTGGTGCTGTTCGGCGTCGACAACTTGCTGGTGGTGACGATCGACGGAATCACGTTTGTGACGACCGTGGATCGCGCCACGGACCTGCGGCCGTTACTCGACCGGCTGCCGCCGGATGTGCGTTCGGTGGGGGGGAAGCCTGAGAAGCCGTGAAGGGTGAATAGTGAATAGTGAATCGTGATCCATTCACCATTCACCATTCACGATTGCCCATTGCCCATTCACGGCTTTCCCGACGCCCTCTCCCCCCGCCGCAAACGCGCCATCTCTGCCTCGGCGGAAAGAAACCCGAACGACGCCCACTGCGACTTTGCCTCCAGAATGCGCGCGAGGATCGCCTCGCCCTCGGCGCGACGGCCGTTGTAAAGGTGGTACGAGGCCACACCGAAGGCGGTGGTGACGTCCTGCTGGTTCCCCTGCGCCCCGAAGTTCGTGAGCACGTCGCCCACCGCGAGTTCGCCCTTGTTGAGCAGCAGCAGCTTGTGGTACGCCCCGTTCTCGAGGATCTCCATGTCCTTCGTGACCGGGCGGAGCACCTGCGCCGCCTCCCCGTCGCGCCCGAGGCGCCTGAGGGTCATGTACAGCCAGTAGCGCGTCGCCACCTGCATGTCGGGGTTTGTCGCGACCTTGAGGTCCTCGCGGTAAGCGCGCAACGCATTTGGGAAGTCCCCGCTGAGGTAGTAGCCGAGGCCCAGGTGGTACCAGATGTTCGACTGCAAGGTGCCCGTCGGGATGTTGCGTGCATTGGGTTGACCGGCGGGCTCCATCGTGTCCTTCGTGCCACGCACCAGCGACGCGGCCTTCTCCAGGTCGCGGATCGCGAGGTCGACCTGGCGCGTGCTCAGGTAGCGGTGGCCGCGGTGGCGATAGAGCCGGGCATCGGTGGGGTGGAGCGCGATGCCATCGGTATAGATGCGGATCGCGTCGTTGAAGCGCCCGAGGTAGGCCGTGCGGCGCCCGTACCAGATGATCGAGTCGGCGTCCTGCGGCGCGTGCTCCCAGGCGCGGCGGGCATCGGCAAATTCCGCCTCCTGCGCCTCGCGTGTGGCACCGGGCATGGCCGTGCGGTACAGGGGCTCGCCGAGCAGCGACGTGGCTTCCACCACGCGATCGCTGCCGCCACCCTGCAGGTGGCGGCCAAAGAAGGAAAGCAAGCGATCGTGGTAGTCGGTGAACTCGGCGGCGTTCGTGCCCGGAATGCCGTGGCCGGAGTTCATGTAGTTCACCCACGTCACGTCCTTCCCGAGCCGTCGCAGCGCGTAATACATCTCGCGCGTGTTGCCCGCCGGCACGTTCGAGTCCTGTTCGCCGGTCAGGAGGAGCAGGGGCGTCGTGATGCGATCGGCGTACATGATGGCCGAGTGCGCGACGTACTTCTGCGGTTGCTGCCAGAGCGTCGCCCCGATGCGGTCCTGGCTCTTCTCCGCCGCGTGGACGTTGCGCACGCCGAGGCGCGGGCTGTCCGTGTAGAAGGAAATGAAGTCGACCTTGCCGGACGTGTTGGCCGCGGCCTTGAACCGGTTGGTCTGCGTGATGAGCAGGTTGGTCGCGTATCCGCCGTAACTCGTGCCGAAGACGCCGAGTCGCGCCGAGTCGGCGATGCCACGATCGATGAGCGCGTTGGCGGCGGCCGTCACGCCCTTGAGCCACGCCTCACCAGGGTAGCCCGTCTCGAAGGCGACTGAGGGTTTCACCACGACGTAGCCGTTGGAGACGAGCACGTTCACCGTCGCGTCGAACGTGTCATCGAAGAAGTCCTCGTACACGTTGAACAGAGTCGGCCGCGGCCCGGTCGGCGGACCCGACGGGGGCAGGTACATCACGCCATAGCGCGTGCGGCCGTCCATGTCGCGATAGGTGAGCAACTCGGTGCGGGCGAGCGTACGCGTGACGAGCCAGGGGTTCGCGTTCGTCAGGCGGCGCATGCCGCCCATGGACGCGTCGGCCACGTGCAGGTCGGTCGGGCGATTCCCCTCGCCTGACGAGAAGACCAGCAGGTCGCCGCTGCGGGCGAGGCGGAAACCCTGGTAGAGACGGCCGTCCTTCGCGAGTGACTGCATGGCGCGGCTGGCCCGATCGTACCGCACGAGGCCGCGCTCCCACTGCGTGCGGGACGCGTACGTGAAGTAGACCTGCTGACCGTCGGGGCTCCAGGCCACGGGCGCATAGCGCGGCGATGCAGGCAGCGTGTCGGTCGCCAGGACGAGGTCGCGCTTGCCCGCCAGGTCGGAGATCCAGAAGCCTTCGGGGTTCGTCAGGAGGAGCGCGTCGCCACGGGGCG
>JACMLI010000731.1 GCA_014379705.1 Gemmatimonadaceae bacterium | reverse complement strand
GAGGACCTCCGGGCGATGGTCCCGCAGCCAGCGGTGGAGCTCCGCCCCGCCCATCCGCTCCATCCGCATGTCGGCGATGATCAGGTCGTAGCCCCGCTTGGGGGGAGCTCCGAGCGATTCCAGGAAAGCGAGCGCGTTGTCACCGTCGTCCGCGAGATCGACCTCCCACCCACGCCGCGACAGGAAGCGCTGGAGAATAGACCGGATCGCCTCCTCATCGTCGACGACGAGGGCGCGGGGGACTGGGTGAACCGCTGGGGTTCCGGGGAACAGCGACACGCGGGGGGAATCTGCTACTGGGGTGGGAAATCCGGACCGCAGTCCGAGCTCTGCCTTATCGTATCGGCACCAAACGCATGTGACTTGATACGATCTAATTCACGTCGCACGGCACAATCGGTCAAGAAGTCCGCGGAATTGTAACCAGAAACGACACGGGGTCCCGGGTCTCGGCTTCGCCGGCCCGGGATGACCTGAACGGAAAGCAGGCGTGCAACCCGAAGGTCGCACGCCCGCTCTTGCTACTCGTCCATCTCGTCCACGCGTCGCCTGAGGGCGCACGCGCCGCGTGCAACCTCAGGCCAACCGCTGCATCCTCGTATGCAGGTGCTCGCGATACGTCCGGCTGAGCTTCAACTGCCTGCCGTCGCGCAGGATCACCACGTAATCTCCCGCGAACCAGGGCTGCAGCTCCCGGATCCGGTCGAGGTTCACGATCACGGCCCGGTGGATCCGCACAAACATCGACGGGTCGAGCTGTGATTCAACCCGCTGCATGGTCTCTCGAATGAGATGAGACACCTTGCCCGTGTGGATCCGCACGTAGTTCCCCGACGCCTCGAACCAATCCACGTCGGTGACCTTCACGAAGAACACGCGACCGTCGTGCTTCACCATCAATCGATCGACGAAGCGATGACGTGGCGGAACCTGCCCGCCGCCCGTGTGCGCCGTGAGCTGGGGCTGTGAAGCCCCCGCCGCGGCCGCCGCTCCCTCGCCGAGCACCTGCTCGAGGAGTGCCTTGATGCGACGCCCCTGCTCGGCCGACGAGACCTGCTCGAGGTGCAACCGCGCGCGCTGGAACGCGGCCTTGAAGCGCTCCCCGTCAAAGGGCTTGAGCAGGTAGTCGATGGCGTGCACGTCGAACGCGCGCACGGCATATTCGTTGTAGGCCGTGACGAAGATCGTCGGCGGCATCTTTTCGATTCCTAACGCCTCCACGACGCCGAAGCCGTCCACGTCGGGCATCTGCACGTCGAGCAGCACGAGGTCGGGGCGGTCACGACCGATGGTCTCGATGGCCTCGCGACCGCTGCCCACTTCACCCACGACGTCCACATCGTCCTCCAGGCGCAGGAGTCGGCGCAGGCGGCGCCGGGCGATGGGCTCGTCATCCACGATCAACACGCGAATTGGCATAGGCTGTTCTGGGGCTGAGGGTTTGTGGGAGACTGCGGGAATCCGGGACTCGCGATGGAGCCAATCGCTCATCCCGCCTGCAACAGCACCTCCGATGGCTCCTCGTCCTCCAGCGCCGGGCGCATGGCCTCGTCGCCGATCATCAGCATCACGCTCTTGTTGTCGGGCACCAGCACCGACACCGACGTGCCCGCGTTCTCCACCGCTCGCTCAGCCACGCCGTGCTTGTGCCACCAGGCGTGGGACACGCCAGAGCGCACGATGCCCTCACCCTCGGCGCGAATCGTCACCTGCGTGTAGCCTGATACGCGCGCGACGTCGATGTCGACGAGGAGCGGCGCCGCTGGCGCGAGCCAGACGTTTGCAAGGAGTTCGTCCACCATGGCGCAGATCAGCCGGCTCGGGATCGGCTCGTCGAGCGCGTGTGGATCGACACTCTGCTGCAGGCGAACCCCCGTGCGCACGCCGAGACCATGCGCCTCGATGCAGGCGCTCACCAGTTCCAGCTCCTTCGCGATCTGGGTCGTTCCTTCGCGGCCGACCTCCATCGTCAGGCGCAGCGTGTCGGCAAGGCGGGCAATCAGGCGCTCGGCGCGGTCGACGTCGTCGTGGACCAGTCGTTCCAGGTACTCGAGCGTCGCCAGGACAAATTCCGGCCGCAGCTGAACGCGCAGGGCCTGGAAGCGGGACCGGGCGATCGATGCGGTGAGGCGGGCCGTCTCGATCTCGCGCACGCGGAACCACGCCACGAAGTCGCGGGAGTGCGACCAGGCGAGGAACGCCAGGTAGATGAAGAAGTCGCCGGTGAGCGGGTTCAGGTTCAGGTAGGAGAACAGCGGCATCGCGCTCAGCCCAAGCACGCGAAGCGAGAACAGGTGGACAAACCCGCAGGCCAGCGCGGCGGCGACATGAATCGGCAGGCGCCTCGGCCAGTTGTCCGGCGTAAAGCGGAAGCGCTGCGAGAGCCAAAGCACGGGCAGCGACATGAGCAGCCACGCCGCCGAGCCGCCCAGCTGGAGCCGGGCGATCGACCACACGGTCATGGGCTCCTCGGTCACGCGCAACTTGTCGAACACGACGAGCTGGTTCGTCCAGAAGACCGCGAGCAGGAGCCACACGCCGGCGATGCCGATCCAGACGCGCAGCGAAACCGTCGGCGACGTCGATTCCGTGCGAACGGCGGGCTCGATCACGTGATCCGCCGTGCGGGACTCGCGCATCGGGGCCGTGACCTGGCCCGCCGATCCGCGGCCGCCCGGCTCGACCGGTGCCGGCGAGGAAGAGGCAAACTCCCCCGTGCGCCACGACGCGATGTCGTCCACCGATGGCCACTCCGCCGACAGCCCTTCGGTGCGCGCCGTCGTCTCCACGCGGAAGGGCACCTCGAAGTCCACGATCACGCCCCCACCGGGACGCTCGCGGATCACGAACTTGTGCTCGGCGCCGTAGAGCTGGCGCAGCCGGTCGACGACGTTCTTGAGGCCGATGCCACCCCGCCCTTC
>JACMLI010000730.1 GCA_014379705.1 Gemmatimonadaceae bacterium | reverse complement strand
GGCACCGGCAAGACGCTGCTCGCCAAGGCCGTTGCCGGGGAGGCGGGCCGGCCGTTCTTCTCGATGTCGGGCTCCGATTTCGTGGAGATGTTCGTCGGCGTGGGCGCGTCGCGTGTGCGTGACCTGTTCGAGCAGGGCAAGGCCAATGCCCCCTGCATCATTTTCATCGACGAGATCGACGCCGTCGGCCGTCACCGTGGCGCCGGCCTGGGTGGCGGGCATGACGAGCGCGAACAGACGCTCAACCAGCTCCTCGTCGAGATGGACGGCTTCGAGTCCAACGACGGCGTGATCCTTATCGCCGCGACGAACCGCCCTGACGTACTCGACCCGGCGCTTTTGCGCCCGGGCCGTTTCGACCGCCAGATCGTGGTGGACGCTCCCGACCTTCGCGGTCGCGAGGGCATCCTCCGCGTGCACGTGCGCAACAAGCCGATTGCCGACGACGTCGACATCACGGCCGTGGCGCGTGGCACCCCCGGCATGGCCGGCGCCGAACTGGCGAACCTCGTAAATGAAGCCGCCCTGCTCGCCGCGCGTCGCGGTCACGAGCGCATCTTCATGGCCGACTTCGAGGAAGCGAAGGACAAGGTCATGCTGGGCGCCGAACGCAAGTCGCTCGTCATGCGCGAAGAGGAGCGTCGGCTCACGGCCTATCACGAGGCGGGCCACGCAGTCTGCGCGATGATGGTCAAGGGCAACGATCCGCTGCACAAGGTCACGATCGTGCCGCGCGGCCGCGCCCTGGGGCTCGCGTTCACGCTCCCCGAGGACGACCGCGTGTCCGTCACGCGCGAGCAGATCGAAGCTCGCCTCGTGATGGCATACGGTGGCCGCGTCGCCGAGGAGATCATCTTCGGGCGCGAGCGCGTCACGACCGGAGCGGCCAGCGACATCCAGCAGGCCACGGGCATCGCCCGTCGCTACGTCACCCAGTGGGGATTGTCCGACGCGATCGGCCCGATCCTCGTGGGCGAAAACGAGCAGGAAGTCTTCCTCGGTCGCGAGATCGGGAGCCGTCGCGAGGTGTCCGAGGAAACGGCGCAGCTGGTGGACGCGGAAGTGAAGCGCGTCGTCGACGCCGCGTACTCGCGGGCCACGCAGACGCTGACGGAGCACATCGGCCTCCTGCACGCCGCCGCCAAGGCGCTGCTCGAGCGCGAGACGCTCACGCGCTCCGACTTCGAGCGCCTGATTCGTGGCGAGGTGCTGCCGCCTCGCGCGCCAGCGACCCCCACGGTGCCTCCCGCGGCGACGTCGAGCACGGTCCTGCCGCCGCTCAAGCCGGTCGCCCCGCCGCTCCTGGGCGGGCCGGAACCGTCCCCCGCCTGACAACGGAACGAACCTAACGATGACCACGCCGCCCCCGGGACCTCCAGTCCCGGGGGCGGTTTCGTGTTAGCTTTGCGCGCGATGTCCCATCGCGTCCTCGCCTTCGTTTCCCGTCATCCCGCGGCGACGGTCGTCGCGCTGCTCGGCGTCGTGTACGCGGCAACCCTCGCGCCGTCGGTGACGCTGTGGGACAGCGGCGAGTTCCTGAGCGCCATCCGCACGCTCGGCGTGCCGCACCCCCCGGGGACCCCGCTGTTCATCTTTGTGGCGCGCGTGTGGTCCATGCTGCTCGTGCCGGTCGACTTCACCGTTGCGGTGAACGCGGGGTCCGCACTCGCCACGGCGATCGGTGTGGCGATGCTCGTGCGCACCTTCGCCGATTCGGCGGGTCCGCTCCCGGTGGTGCTCGCGGGATTGGTGGCCGGCCTCACGAGCTCCGTATGGCAGAGTGCCACCGAGACGGAGGTCTACGGCTATGCGCTGTGCCTGGGCGCGATTGCGGTCCGCATCGGCGATCACGCCGGGCGACACTGGTCCTCGCGTCATCGGGCATTGCTCGCCTTCGTGCTCGGACTCGCGGTACCGCTGCACATCAGCGCGCTCGTGGTCGGGCCGGCCGCGATCCTGCTCAGCGCCACGGACGGGGGAGGGTCGCTCTCCCTTCGTGCGGCCCTCCCGCCTGCTGCGGCGTGGTTGGTGGCGGCCGGGCTGGGCACCACGTCCCCTCCCATGATCCTGCTGGGAGTGGCCGTGGCGATCCTGGCGGCCGCGCTCCCGGTGGGCGGGATCGGGTCCAGCCGCCGTGAAGGCTTCGTGGCGATCATGCTCGCGACACTGGGCGCGACATTCGCCGTGGTCATGCTCGTGCGGGCCATGCACGACCCCGGGGTGAACCAGGGGAACCCCGATACGTGGCGGGGGCTGCTCGAGGTGGTCGGTCGCGCGCAATACGACGTGCCGCCGCTCTGGCCCCGTCGCGCCCCGGCCTGGCTGCAGGTCGGGAACCTCGTGCAGTACGGCGACTGGCAGTTCGCGCTTGGCCTGGACGCGTCCCCCGGCGCATCGTTCCTGCGGACGCCCGTGACGATGGCCTTCGTGGCCCTCGGCATTCGCGGGGCGGCGGCGCACCATGCCGCGGACCGGCGCGGCTTCCGGGGGTTTGTCCTGCTCCTCCTGGCCGCGTCGTTAGGCGTGGTCGGGATCCTGAACCTCCTCGCTGGGCCGTCGTACGGGTACGGCATCCTCCCCGAGGGTGCGCTCCACGAGGCGCGCGAGCGCGACTACTTCTTCGCCCTGGCCTTCGTGTGCTGGGGGATCTGGTCGGGCCTCGGGATCGCCGCCCTCGCCCGCCAGGCCCCCCGGCCCGCGGGCCAATTCGCCGTGTGCGCCGTGGCATTCGTGCCGATGGTGCTCAATTGGACCGCGATGACGCGCCGGCGCTCCCCCGACCGCGTCCTGTCGCAGGCGCTCGGCATCGCTACCCTGGAGGCGGCACCCGCCAATGCCGTGATCGTGCTGGCCGGAGACAACGACACGTACGCGACGTGGTGGGCCCAGCGGGTCCAGCGACTGCGTCCGGACGTCCTGCCCGTGACCGTGCCGCTCCTTCCCGCGGATTGGTACCGCGCCGAGCTCGCGCGCCGCGGGGGGCTGCTCGAGCCGGCACTGGTCCGCAGCTGGCACGGCACGACAGCCACGCTGCAAGCGATCGTTGCCGGCGCAGACCGGGCGGGTCGACCGGTGGCGGCCGCCGTTGGGCTGACGCGTG
>JACMLI010000729.1 GCA_014379705.1 Gemmatimonadaceae bacterium | reverse complement strand
GAGCGGACGCTGACGACATGCGCCACCGTCCGCCCGTCGCGCCGCACTGGGGCCAAGGTCTCGTACATGGCCGTCCCGCCGCTGTTGAACATCTGCCCGACCCGGCCCGAGTCCACAAGAGCAGGCGGCGTGACGGGAGCAGGAGGAAGGCGACGATTCATCGCCAGCAGTGGCGTCCCGTCGAGGCGACGGATGCCAGTGGAGACGAGAAGCCCCGTATCCGGCCCCATGACCGCGAGGGCCTCCCGCGCGGACACCGAATCCCGACCCGTGGAGACAAATGCGACGATGCGTGGATCGCGGGCGACGGTTTGCGCCTGCACGACGCGATCCTGCATGCCGACGCGCGTCGTCTGCGCAAAGCGATCGGCGACAGAACGCACGCGCACCCACGCCGCCTGCTCGGTCGCGCGCCACGCCATCCAATAGGCCAGGGCGCCAAACGTGCAGACCGTCATCGCAAGAATGAGGGCAACCCACACCGGCAGGCGCCGGCGCAACGAGTTGTTGCTGGAGAACATGCGGCGTGATCCTCCGTCGCCGAAACAACCTAAATCGAGCGATAGCGCTCGCTATTACCCTTAAGGTATAACCGTCCAGCCCGCCGAGGACCGACTCCCCCAGTGGGCTCCACGATCGCCTCCTCCCCCCTTGAGGTCATGCCAGGCTATTCAGGCACGCCGCTGGCCGGCAAGCTCGGTATCGCAGAGGAAGGCACTGTACATGCCATCGGAGCGCCGTCACACTATGAGTCCCTCCTCGCGCCCCTCCCGGCCGGGGTGCGATTTACCTCGCGCGTCAGCAAGTCCGTGGACGTCGTGCACCTGTTCACGGCCCGTCGTGCTGACCTGGCCCGTCGCCTCGCCACCTTGCGCACTGCCATCCGCCCCGACGCGGCGGTGTGGGTCTCGTGGCCGAAAAAGGCCTCCAAGGTGCCCACCGACATCACCGAGGATGTCATCCGCGAGGTCGCGCTGCCGATCGGCTTCGTCGATATCAAGGTCTGCGCCGTCGACGACACGTGGTCGGGACTCAAGCTCGTGATCCGCCGCGAGCTTCGTTAGGCTGGTGCGGCCCCACCGGCGGTGCCGAGCAGCGCGCCATACATCACGCGACCGCCGTAGCGCGAGGACCGGTCGCCGAGGGGGACGCACGAGATGAAGCCGGCTCCGATCGCGAGTCGCTCGAGCGTGGACAGGCTGACCGGGAACGGGACCCACGGCGGGTGCGGTTCATCGGTGTCGTATTCGACCACCAGCATGTGGCCCCCGGGACGCAGGCAGGCGCGAACCGTCGCCAGGAAGTCCGCTGCTGTCGACACGTAGTGCAGGGCATTCGCCATCAGGACGCCGCGCCGTGCAGTCCATGGAAGCGGCCCGCGCTCGAGGTCCAACTGGCGCGTCGTGATCGCGATCCCGTGGTGTTCGCGCGGGATGCGTCGAAGGGCAGACGCATCGCGGTCGACAGCCTCGATCTCGCAGCCCGCCGGAATCAGTTCTGCCAGTGCTCGGGTGAAGGTGCCGGCACCGCAACCGAGGTCCACCCAGGGGCCGGCCCCACCCAGCTGGTCGCGGGCGGGCGCCAGAAGCGACACGGCGTCTCGCACGTCCATCGCATTAATCTACGCGCCGCACCATCCGCGCACGGGGGTTCGCGCAGCGCCGCGCTCGTCAGGAACGCATCCGCCCCGTAGGTTTCCCCGCGTTCCCAACCCAGGGGCCTCCCGTGCGTCGCGCCAGCCTGCTTCTCCTCACGTCACTCGCCACGAGCGCCCTCGAGGCTCAGTCCGCCCAGCGTGCCCGCCCCGCGGCGACGCCCTATGTGCCGGGGGCCGAGTGGGAACACCGCACACCGGACGCGGCGGGTATGGACGCGGCTCGGCTCGCCGACGCCATCGAGTTCGCGAAGAAGAGCGAAGCGCGCGCGCCGCGCGACATGGAGGAGGCACACTACCGCAGCTTCGGGCGCGAGCCCTTCGGCCAGGTGATCGGGCCCCTCAAGCCCCGCGGCGAGCCGTCGGGGGTCGTGGTGCGCGGCGGGTACCTCGTCGCGAGTTGGGGCGAACCTGATCGCGTCGACATCACGCACTCCGTGACCAAGAGCATGGTCTCGGCGACCGTCGGGCTCGCAGTCGATCGCGGCCTCATCCCTTCCGTGCGCGACACGGTGTGGAAGTCGCAGGCGCCGATCTATCCGTTGCGCTTGCAGGCGCCGAGCGAACCGGGATCCACCATGGGGCACGGGATGTTCCTCGAGCCTTTCGCCACCCCGCACAACCGGCGCATCACGTGGGACGACATGTTGCGCCAGACGAGCGACTGGGAAGGGACGCTGTGGGGGAAGCCCGAGTGGGCCGACCGTCCGGCACAGGACGCCTCGACGTGGAAAACGCGCGCACGCAATGCCCCGGGCACGGTCTACGAGTACAACGACGTGCGCGTGAACGCCCTCGCCCTGGCGTCCACGAACGTCTGGCGGCGTCCGCTCCCCGAGGTGCTGCGCGACTACCTGATGGAGCCGATCGGCGCGTCCCGCACGTGGCGCTGGTACGGCTATGACAACGCCTGGATCATCCTCGATGGGCGTCCGGTCCAGGTGGTGTCTGGCGGCGGGCACTGGGGGGGCGGCCTGTACATCAACGCGTGGGACATGGCGCGCTTCGGCCTCCTCACGCAGCGACGTGGCGTCTGGGGGGACAAGCGCATCCTGTCCGAGGAGTGGGTGAAGCAGTCGCTGACCCCTACAACGCCGCAGCCGACGTACGGCTACATGAACTGGTTCCTGAACACCGATCGCCAGTGGATGTCGAACGCGCCGGCGTCGGCGTTCGGTCACGTGGGAAACGGCACGAACCTCATCTTCGTGAGTCCGGAGCAGGACCTTGTCGTCGTGGTCCGATGGATCGAGAACGGGGCCATCAACGAGTTCCTCGGTCGCATGCTGGGCGCCATTCGCCCCTGACCGCTCACTGCCGCGCGTCGTCCCCGACGATCGCGGCGGACGCGCGCGGCAGTCCGAGGATCGCGCGTGCCTCGTCAGGCGTCGCGACGCGATGCCCCATGCGCTCGACAATCCCGGCCGCGCGGGCCACGAGGGCCGCGTTGTCCGGAGCAAACACGCCCTTGTCGAGGTAGAGGTTGTCCTCGAGCCCGACGCGCACGTGCCCCCCGAACTCGATCGCGGCCTCGACCATCGGGAACTGCGCGCGTGAGACGCCGAACGCGGCCCACGTGGCTCCCGGCGGCAGGAGCGTGAGCATGAACGCCATGGCCTCACGCGTGGCGGGCATCGCCCACTTGATGCCCAGGCACAACTGAAAGTGTCCCGGTGGTTGCAGGTGTCCCTCCGCGATGAGCTGCCGCGCCAGCAGGATGTGGCCGGCGTCGAAGACCTCGAGTTCGGGGAGTGAGCCGGCCTCCGTGATGCGCGCCGCCATGGCGCGCAGGTGTGCCGGCGTATTGATGAATGCGGTCTCGCCGAAGTTGAATGTGGCCACGTCGTAGCTGCAGATCGCCGGACGCAGCTGCACGATGTGCCTTGTGCGCTCGTCGGGACCCTGGAAGTTCGACGCGTCATCGGCCACCCGCGGGTTCGCGGCGCCCGGAATGAAGCGTGCCCCGAACCCTGTGGTCAGGTTGATCACCACGTCGACGCCACTGGCCGCAATGCGCTCGACGACCTCCTGGTAGAGTTCCGGGTTGCCCACGGCGTCGCCGGTTTCCGGATGGCGCACGTGGATGTGCGCGATCGCGGCGCCCGCGCGCGCGGCGTCGATCGACGCCTGCGCGATCTGCTGCGGCGTGATCGGGATGTTGGGATGAATCCGGAACGACGGCTGCGATCCGGTGACGGCGCAGGTGATGATGACGGGGCGAGGCATGCCGGAAGCTCCTGCCCCGCCGTCGGCGGTTCAAGAGGGTGCGCCCATCCCTGGAGCGCGCCATCTTGGGGCATCGGGACTGACGAGCGACTTCGAGGAGACACATGACCTTTGTACCGGGACTGCTGAAGGGACGCGTCGCATTCGTCGCCGGCGGCACCAGCGGCATCAATCTCGGCATTGCGAGCGCCCTTGGAGAGTACGGGGCACGCGTCGCGGTGTTCAGCCGGAACGCCGAACGAGTGGAGGGCGCACAACGCCTGCTCGCGGCAGGCGGCGTGGACGCGATGGGGTACGTGGGCGACGTGCGCGAGTACGCGTCGATCGAGCGTGCGATGGGGGCCTGCGCGGAGTGGGCCGGGGGCATCGACATCGTGGTGTCGGGCGCGGCGGGAAATTTCCTCTGCCCGGCGAACGAACTCTCCGCAAACGGCTTTCGCACCGTCGTCGACATCGACCTGAATGGCACCTTCAACGTGCTGCGCAGCGCGTACCCCCACCTGCGCCGGCCCGGGGCGTCGATCATCAACATCTCCGCACCCCAGGCGACCGAGGTGTACTTCGCGCAGGTCCACGTGAGCGCGGCGAAGGCTGGGGTGGACATGCTCACCCGCTCATTGGCCTCGGAGTGGGGGCACGAGGGGATCCGGGTCAATGCGATCGTGCCCGGCCCGATCCTGGACACCGAAGGCATGGCGAGGCTCGCGGCGAGCGAGGAAATCCGCGAGGCGTGGCTGCAGGCAAACCCCATGCGACGATTTGGCACGGCACGAGAAGTCGCGAACCTAGCGCTTTTCCTCTGTAGTGACGCCGCGTCCTACGTGAACGGCGCCATCATCCACTGCGACGGTGGCCAGGTGCTGGGTGGCGGCCGCGACTTCTCGAGCAGCTGGGCGGCGCTCAAGAAATAAGTGGGGTCAGACTCGACTTCCGGCCACCGAAGTCGAGTCTGACCCCATTTCCTGCCTAAGTCGAGTCTGACCCACTTCCTTAGGCTGAATCGCCGCGGTAGGGGCCTG
>JACMLI010000728.1 GCA_014379705.1 Gemmatimonadaceae bacterium | reverse complement strand
GCCGCGGTGCCGCCGGGCGCTGGGGCAGCACCACCGCCGCTCGAGCAGGCGGCGAGGAGCGACAGGCCAGTCACGAACACACGTCGGAGTAACATGGGTGCCTCCGGGAGAGGGGGCCGCTCGATCGGCGGTCCGACGATCCTCTCACGGAACGCGCCGCGACGCAAGGTGGGCGAGGCTCCGCGCGGCCGCGCCCCAACTAAAGGAAGGAGCGTCCGTCGAGGCCGGCCGGGATGTCGCGACCAAGGGCCGCCAGCGCCGATGGCATCACGTCGACGGTGCGCTGGGGCGGGCGACTGGGGGGTTGGCTCGTGACGAGCGGGACGAGCATGTGCTCCCGATGGAGCGCCCCGTGCGACGAGACGTGCCGGATCGGCTCGTACCGCTCGCGAAAATCCCAGTTCCGGGCAGCCGACAACAGGATCTCGCCGCAACGCGGGGAGCTGGCGAGGCTCGCGATCTGCACGATGCCGTCGGGATAATCGCTGGCGGCCGTGGCCTCCAGTGCCTCGCTCGCCCCGACCGGCTTCACTTCGCCGATGCCTAACGGGTCGCCGCTCTGGGGGCGGTAGGAGAACGTCCCACCCCGCGTCTCGATGATGGCCGTGCCGCGCCCATGGCCGCGAACCTCGGCGCTCGTGGCCGACAGCGGCAGCACCATGAGGTCCACCGATGGTCGCGTGATCAGCTCGTCGACCTGTTCGCGCCAGGCACCCTCGAGGGATGGCCAGAAGGGCCGCTCGCGGCGAGACAGTTCGAGGTAGATGTGCGCCATGGCGTTGCCGCTCACCATCACGGCCAGGTCCTGCGAATTTCCGAACGTCCACGGATGTGCAAGGGTCCGGAATCCGTCCTTCCGGAAGTGCTCGGCGAGGTCGTCGTGGAACTGCACGGGTGAGTGCCCGTGATCGCTGACGATCCACAGGTGCGTCTGCTCCCACGTTCCCGCGCGCTCGGCGTCGTGCCGGATCTCGGCGGCGATGCCGTCCACGATCTGCATCGCTTCGCGCGCGACGTCGGAGTCATGGCCCTGGGAATGCGATGTCTTGTCGATGCCGGTGAGGGCCGCGAACACGAACTCCGGCTTCTGCTGGCGAATGCGTGCCGCGAGCGTCGAGCCGATGTCGCGGTCGATAGCCAGCCAACCCTGCACGTTTCCCCGGAAATGCGTCACGGCCGCGCGCGCCACGAAGCGAGGACCGAATCCGACGCGGTTGCGCCACGGCAAGCCCCGCTGGATCACATTGAGCGCGCCGAGCCGTTCCTTGGTGAGCTCGAACATCGTGGGCGCCTCGGCGACGAGGTCGCCATCGACCATGCGCATTTCGGAGCCCACGTAGCTCCGCGAGTGACCGAACAGGCCACTGATGCGCCGGCTGCGGTCGAACCAACGCAGCCCGGGGAGACCCACCGGCCCGGGGTATCGCCCCATCAGGAACGGAGTGTACGCGACGCCGGTCACCGAGGGCCACGCCGTCACGATCGTGTGCGCGCCGCCTTCGGCTCGCAGGCGTGAGAGGGCAGGGAGCTCACCGCGGTCCATCGCGGCGGCGAGGGTGTCCGGGCGCGCCCCGTCGGCGACGAGGATGATGACGGGCATTACGTGGGAGATTAAACTCAGGCGCGCTCAGGCACGGCAATACTCACCTGAAAACTATCGATGGCAAACCGCAAACCGCGCGCGAAGGGCCCCAAATCGGCTGGTGGCAACTCGATGAGTCCTTCCCGAATGCTCAGTGCGAGCCAGGAAGCGGTCGAGGGTTTGAAGGAGCGCACAGAGTCGGGGCATCGCGCCGCCGGACGGACGCCACCTTCCCAGTCATCCACCGCTCGCACGAGCGGCGCACACCGCGCCATCGACACGTCGATCCGTGACTTCCTCGCCGTCACCGAGGACGCCAAGCTCCTCCAGCAGCCCGGGCCGCGCAACGACTTCACTCGGACCGATCCCTGGCGGGTCATGCGAATCACGTCGGAGTTCGTTGAAGGCTTCGACGTCCTCGCCGACATCGACAAGGGCGTCACGATCTTCGGGTCAGCGCGCACGGGTCCCGACGATCCCCAGTACCAGCAGGCGCAGGAAACAGCGCGCCTCCTCGCCCTGGCAGGGTTCGCGATCATCACCGGCGCAGGCCCGGGCATCATGGAAGCCGCCAACAAGGGGGCGAAGCTCGCGGGTGGACGCAGCGTCGGGTGCAACATCGAATTGCCGTTCGAGCAGGGCGCCAATCCGTACGTCGACACCCTCGTCAACTTCCGCTACTTCTTCGTGCGGAAGACGATGTTCATCAAGTACTCGAACGCCTTTATCATCTTTCCCGGAGGCTTCGGAACGCTCGATGAGCTGTTCGAGGCCCTCACGCTGATCCAGACAGGCAAGATCAACCAGTTCCCTGTGATCCTCTTCGGGACGCACTACTGGGCTGGCCTCGTGCGCTGGATCCAGTCGCGCGTGCTTGGCGAGCGGAAGATCTCCCCGGGAGACATGGACCTCATGCTCATGACCGACGACCCGCAGGAAGCCGCGCAGGCGGTCATCGCGGCCTACGACGCGCAGCTGGATTCCACGCGGAAGCAGACGGAGAATCAATGAAAAAGAAGATGGGAGATGGTAGACGCCTGCCCCGGCCGGAGAGCCGGGGTCAGATGGCAGATGCCGGGACTGGGCGCTCGCTCGGGCTCAAGGCGTCGCGCGTAGGGAAGACCGTCAAGCGGTCATCGGCTGCTGGGCCCAAGCACGCGCAGAAGGCCGCCGCTGAAGCTCGCGAAAAGTCAGGAAAGGGCGCGGCCATACCTCCGGCGTCGCGATTCCTTCGCGGAGGGAGCATCGATCCTCGCAAGATCGATGGCAAGGAACGCGTCGTCGACCTGATCGACGGGACGTACCTCGCATACAACGCGGGGCGCCTGCGCGAAGCGTGTCAGCTCTTTACCGAGAAGATGCTCGAGAAGGACGTGACCATCGGCCTCACGATGACCGGCGCCCTCACGCCCGCGGGTCTTGGCATGGCCGCGGTGATTCCGCTCATCGAGGCCGGGTTCGTCGACTGGATCATCTCCACCGGCGCGAACCTGTACCACGATACGCACTTCGGCCTCGGGCTCTCGATGCACCGCGGTAATCCCGGCATCTCCGACGTCTTGCTGCGCGAGGAAGGCGTCGTTCGCATCTACGACATCTTTTTCGACTACGACGTCCTCCTGTCCACGGACGCGTTCTTCCGCGCGATTATCCAGGGGAAGGAGTTCCAGCGCGCGATGTCCAGCGCGGAGTTCCACTGGCTCTGCGGTAAGTACGTCGCCGAGCGCGAGCGGAAGCTCGGGATCGGGCAAAAGTCCCTGCTCAGCGCCGCGTACAAGTGCGGAGTGCCGATCTACACGTCGTCACCGGGGGATTCGTCGATCGGCATGAACGTCGCGGCGCTCTCGCTCGATGGAAACAAGTGCGTGATCGACCCCAACCAGGATGTCAATGAGACGGCCGCCATCGTCCTCGGCGCCAAGCGCGGTGGGGGAAAGAGCGCGATCGTGATCCTCGGCGGTGGAAGCCCGAAGAACTTCGCACTCCAGACCGAACCGCAGATCCAGGAAGTCCTCGGGATCGACGAGAAGGGTCACGACTACTTCCTGCAGATCACCGACGCGCGGCCCGACACCGGGGGACTCAGCGGCGCGACGCCGGCTGAAGCCGTGAGCTGGGGGAAGATCGACCCCGATCGACTCCCCGACGCCGTGGTCTGCTATCTCGACTCCACCGTGGCCCTCCCGCTCCTCACCTCATACGCCCTGGCCAAGCGAAAGAAGCGGGTGCCGCGCAAACTCTACGACCGACGCGTCGCACTCATGGATGCGCTGCGCGCCGAATACGCGAAGACGAAACGGGAGTGAATCGGCGCCCCTGACGGTCAGGGGCGGATGAAGCGGAGCCGGTCGCCCAGTGGCACGGTGAGGTCCGCGAGGTCCACTGCTGTGGAGCTGTAGGTTCCGGAGAAGATGGTCAGCGTGTCGGTCGACGACGAGAGCAGGATGGCCGTCGTCGGCTGCGCGGGTTGGCGGTACTTGCCACGCTGCGTCGACACCGTGCGTTGGCTCGTCCCGCTCGCCGCCTGCCGGATGACCACCGAGAGGATGAAGGTCGAGTCGGCGGCCAGGGTGAGCGCCCCCTTCTGGATCTCGAACGTCACGTTGCCCTGCGTCAGCGTTGCGGGAACGGTCTTGTCGTTCACCGTGGTGAGGCTATAGACCTGCCCGGTGCCCGTTTCGGGCTCGAGGGCGGACTCCAGGTCATCGAGCTTGCACGCCGAGAGGAGCAGGGGGAGCAATATCGACCGGACGATTCCGGCACTGCGAGTTGGGAATTTCACGTCCGCATTATTGGGCGGGGTCATGCGCCCACGCTAGGCCGAGGGTCCACGAGGGACGAAACGATCGATCGCACGAAGTTGCGGCGGGAATAGTCGCCCCCGCTTGCAAGGCCCAGCAATGCCTCGCCGCCGAGGACGTCGCGCAGGATCTGCGACTCGTTAGCTCCCGCGCGATGCCGGTCCTCGATCGCACCGATCGTATCCTCAATCCACTGCACTTTCGCCTGCAGGGAGTCCATCGGCCGGGCCACGAGCCCGCGATGGGCGTCGAAGAATCGCGCCGGGCCGAGCTCGGCCACGCGGCGCAGCGAGGCAACCGTTCCTCGAATGTCCTCCCCGGGATGCGCCACGCGCACCTTCACGCCGATGAACAGGTCGCCGCCAAAGAGCGTGCCCTCGGCCTTGTCCCACACCACGTGGTGATCGCGCGAATGGCCCGGGGCCGGCAGGAGCTCGAACTCATCCGACGTGAATGTCGTCAGGGGAAACGCCGTCGGATCCGGGCTTCCCCAGGTCCAGCGGCGATACAATGCGAGGGGCGCGGGGCGCTCGGTCACGCCCCGGGACAAGGCCGGCAATGACACCGGAACGCCCCGCTCGGCGAGGAGGGCGACGTTGCCGGCGTGGTCCTCATGGGAATGCGTGATCATGGCTCCTCTCAGCCGAGACGGGTCCACGAACTGGCGGAACTCGTGGCTGACGTTCGGGAAGCCAGAATCCACCAGAACCCCCCTGACCAGAAACGCGGCTACAGACATCCCTGCAAGCCGGCTTTGGCCGGTCGACATCCGTAGCTCGACGACGTCCCCGTGACGGATGGTGCGAATCATGCACGGATTCCGGGTGCCAGCCTCGCCCCCCGAGCCACCCTCCGGAATTGAATTGCCCGGGGGGTCATCTTAGGTTCCGAGAAGTGTGTGAGGCGCCCGGCCCGGTTTGGGTCGGGCGCTCCCCTTTTATTAGGTGCAGGCCCCCAATGCTCGAAGAACTGAAGGAGAAGCTCTCCGCAGAAGCCGCGAAGCTCCAGCATGAACTCAACGTGGTGCTGCCCAACGAGATCCGGAAAGCCGTCGAGCTCGGTGACCTTCGTGAAAACAGCGAGTACAAGGCCGCCCTCGAGCGCCAGCAGTTTGTGCAGGCCCGGCTCGGCCAGCTGCACCAGCGGCTCAGCAAGCTCTCGTCCGTCGACATGTCGCAGATCCCGGCAGACAAGGTTGGACTGGGCTCAAAGGTCATCGTGGTGTGTCAGGAGACGCAGGCCGTCGAGACATATCACCTCGTCTTTGGCGATTCCGAGCAGTTCGACGAAGGATACGTCACGATGTCCTCCCCCATCGGCCGGGCCCTCGTCGGCAAGACCATCGGGGAGGTCGCGTTCCTCAAGCTTCCCGCACGGACTCGCAAACTGAAGATCATCGAACTGGTGACGATTCACGGGCAGTAGTACTGTCCGCATGTGCGGGCACTCGCGAGTCGCCCAGGGGTACTTGGTTCCAAGTTCAACGGACTCATAAATGCGTACTCTTCCCCTCGTGGTTCTTGCCTCCCTCGCCCTCGCCCTTCCCGCGGGGGCGCAGCGGTTTGAGGGCATCGTCGTGGTAGGCGCAACCAAGATCGCCGCCCAGCAAGCCCAGGTGGTGCTGCTAGGCAAGCGCGACGTCTTCGTCGACAGCGCTGTCACCGACGCCTTCGGCGGCTTCAGCGTCGAGGCCGACAAGCCCGGCAAATACACCCTCCTGGTCCGGCGGAAGGGCTACTTGCCCATCACCACGGAACCGTTCGAGCTGCCGGAGGGCGAGCTCCTGACCGACACGGTCTTCCTCGCCGGGCGGCAGGCGGAGTTGAGCTACAAGGATGCGCTGAACGAGAGTATCCGGCGCGTGTTTGGCGCCTCGGCCATGTCGGGGATGTCTCGACTGATTGGGCCGGATTCGTTGGCCGTTCTTCGGGCAAGGAGCAACACCTTGGGTGATCTGGTTCGGACGGGCCGCCTGTTGGGCGTGAGCCTCCCCGGCGGGTCAGCCAGTGGATGTCTCAGATTCTCCGGCGAGTCGTACTGCGGCCAGCTCTTTATCGACGAGCTCCCCGTGAACCTGCGCCCTGACCAGATCTATCTGGGCGACGTGGAAGCCGTCATGGCCCTGAGGGGCCAGGAGTTGGGCAGTGCGGTCATGGACACCCGTCGATTCGACGCCAGCCGGTACGGTGCGGTGCTGATCTACACGAACCGGTTTTCGATTCGATAGGGCACCGGGGGCAAGCCCGGATTCAGGGGCCCTGACACTCCGGGGCCGATGCGCCGTAGGTTCCGGAGGCGCGGGTGAGCTTAACGCCCGCGCCTCCGTTTCCTTCCCGCCCACGGACCGATGAGGAGCCCATGCGCTTCGTGAACAAGCTGTTCGTCTTCGCCGTCGTGCTCTGCGGCGTGCTCGGTGTGTACAAGATCGGCCAGGCGTTCCGTGGCGACGACCGACGCGACGTCGTGGTCGTGCGGGAGGCCCCCGAGGCTCCCGAGGCCCCTGAAGCTCCGGAGGCCCCGGAAGCACCCGAAGCGCCTGAGCACCCGGAGGCAGTTGAGGCACACGCGATCGCCGGGCACGCGGTGGCCGCCGCTGAGGCCGCAGTCGACGCGGCCCTTGCCTCCGCGGATGCCGCCATCGCTTCCTCGCACGCCGCGTCCGGCCGCTATCAGGTCCGGATCCTCACGACGAATCGCGCGGCCTTCCTGTCGCTGCGCGACGACCACCTCGTCGCCGGCCTTTCGGACTCGCTGCGCAGGGCCGTTGCCCTCGAGATGAAGAGGGAGATGAGCAAGGAATCGTCGGGGAAAGTGGGGCGCGCCATCGAGGAGGCAGTTCGCAGCGGTGTGTCGAAGATCATGCAGAAGGAGATCACGGTTCCGGTCTCGGAAATCCGCGACATCGACTACAAGAACAACCGCATCGTGATCGCCTACAAGCACGGGGACGCCCCGGGGATGATCAACTTCGAGACGATCAAGAGCGACGGGGATCGCTCCCTTCTCCAACAGTTCAGCGAATCGGACGCACGGAAGTTCGTCGCCGCTGTCAAAGCGCGCATTCACTAACGAGGGCAACCTTTCATCACAGAGGTCACGGAGGACACGGGTAGGGTCCGAGGCCCACGGCGCACTGCCAAGGCAGCCTCCCTGACGTCCCTGCCCGCCGCGCCCTCCGTGCTGAAGGGGCTTGATCCTGCTTGATCGGGGTCTTGATGTTGTGTGCTCGGGGGGCGTCTGGGCGCATCGGCAGTACATCGGTGCGCCTCTTTTGTTGGCCGGATAAGTTTCCCGCATGCCCACCTTCGGAAATGGGCGACGGGTGGCGATCGTCGCCGGCGTACGCACCCCCTTCGCGAAGTCGGGGACCGTCCTCAAGTCCCTCTCGGCGATCGACCTGGGCCGGCAATGCGTCGCCGAACTCGTGCGACGATCCGGGGTCGAGGGCGACCTCGTCGAGATGCTCGTCTTCGGCACCGTGGTTCCGTCGGTGCAGGCGCCCAACATCGCGCGCGAAGTGTCGCTCATGCCGCTGCTGCCGAAAGGCGTGCAGGCGCACAGCGTGTCTCGCGCCTGCGCCTCGGCGAATCAGGCCATCACCGATGCGGCCGACCAGATCGCGTTAGGTCACGCGCACGTGGCGATCGCGGGGGGCGCCGAGTCGCTCTCCAACGTGCCGATCCTGCACTCCCGCGGCTTCTCCGACGCGCTCGTTGCCGCCTCGCGTGCTCGCTCGCTGTCGGGACGCTTGCAGTCGCTCGCGAGGATCCGACCGAAGGACCTCGTCCCCGTCACTCCCGCCATCGCCGAGCCGACGACGGGTGAGACGATGGGGCAGTCGGCGGAGAAGATGGCCAAGATCAATGGCATCTCGCGCGAGGAACAGGACCAGTTCGCGCTTCGCTCGCATCGCATGTCCCACGCGGGTACGGCCGACGGCCGGCTCACGGCCGAGATTGCGCCCATGTGGGTGCCCCCGTCGTTCGTGCCCGTGGCCTCCGACAACGGGATCCGCGAGGACACGAGCCTGGAACAGCTCGCGGCGTTGCGCCCCGTGTTCGACCGGAAGTACGGCACGGTCACGGCCGGCAACTCCTCCCCGCTCACGGATGGCGCGGCTGCGGTGCTCCTGATGAGCGAGGATCGCGCCCGCACGCTCGGCTTCACGCCAATGGCGTTCATCCGCTCCTACGCCTACGCTGCACTCGACCCCGGGGAGCAGCTGTTGATGGCGCCGGTGCTCGCCGCGCCCGTCGCGTTACAGCGCGCGGGCCTCACGCTCGCCGACATCGACCTTGTCGAGATGCACGAGGCCTTTGCCGCGCAGGTGCTGTGCAACCTCAAGGGCCTCGCCTCAAGAGCCTGGGCGCAACGCGCCGGCTTCTCGGCCCCCGTCGGCGAGGTTGACCGCTCGCGGCTGAACGTGATGGGCGGGTCTGTTGCCATCGGCCATCCGTTTGGGGCCACCGGTGCGCGCGTCACGACCACGCTCTGCAACGAGCTTGCCCGCCGCGGGGGGCAGTTCGGCCTGATGACGGTCTGCGCCGCCGGCGGACTCGGGTTCGCGATGGTCGTCGAGCGTGCCTGACGAGTCTCCACTTTCCACCCTCTCGCACCGAATGCCATCGGCCCTGCACGTCGCGATCGAGAACGGCATTGCCGTGATCACCTTCGACCTCCCCGGCGAGTCGGTGAACAAGTTTTCGCGTGCGGTGAAGGACGAATTCGTTGGCGTGCTCGATCGACTGAATGCCGATTCAGCCGTGACGGGCGCCGTCGTGATCAGTGGCAAGGCCGACACCTTCATTGCCGGCGCCGACATCGAGGAGTTCATGCAATGGACGACGGGGGCGCAGGCGGCCGCCGCGTCCAGTGAGGGTCACGCGATGCTCGACCGGCTCGAGAAGGGGCGCGTTCCCGTGGTCGCGGCGATCCACGGCGCGTGCCTCGGCGGTGGCCTCGAGATGGCGCTCGCCTGTGCGTGGCGCGTGTGCACGGAGCACCCGAAGACGGTGCTCGCGTTGCCCGAGGTGCAGCTCGGGCTGATTCCCGGCGCCGGCGGCACGCAGCGACTCCCCCGTGCGGTGGGACTGCAGGCCGCGCTCGACATGATCCTCACCGGAAAGAACGTGCGGGCGCGCAAGGCGGCGCAGATCGG
>JACMLI010000727.1 GCA_014379705.1 Gemmatimonadaceae bacterium | reverse complement strand
GGCCCCGGCCCCGGCGACGGCGCCCGCCGCACATCCCTCGGTGCAGCTCCCCCCGGCGCTCGATCGCGTCCTGCGCGAATACGAACAGGGGTGGAGCAAGGGCGACGTCAACGCCCTCGCCGCGCTCTTCACCCGTGATGGCTTTGCGCTGCAGAACCGCAAGCCGCCGGCGCGCGGCGCCGATGCCATCAAGGTGGCGTACGCCGGGCCGGGCGGGCCACTCAAGCTACGCGCCCTCGCGTACGCGACGGGGGATACCGTGGGGTACATCATCGGCGCCTACACCTACAACGATCCCAGGGCCCCCGACATCGGCAAGTTTGTCCTCGCCCTCCGCAAGGGACCGGGTGGGCGCTGGCTGATCGCGGCCGACATGGACAATGCGATCAAATAGGACTGCCTGAGGGTCGTCGCTCCGGCGAGGGTCGGAGCCCCGGATCGTTTCCCGAAGGGCCGAAGCGAACGACATGGGGCTCCTGCCTTTGCAGGAGCGACGGCATGGTCTCCCGCCGTAGATTGTGGGCAGCCAAACCAAACGCTGCCCACATGCCCTCCGTCGAACGGTCCGAACTCGCGCCCGGCTTCTCCATTGCCCGCGTCCTCACCGGGCTGTGGCAGGTCGCCGACATGGAGCGGGACGGCCGCACGATCGACCTGGACGCGACCGCCGCCGCCATGACCCCATTCGTCGACGCCGGCTTCACGACGTTCGACATGGCCGACCACTACGGGTCCGCCGAGGACGTCGTGGGGCGCTTTGGCTCGCGCCCGGGGGCGCCTCGCGTCGAGTTGCTCACCAAGTGGGTGCCTCGCCCCGGACGCGTCACGCGCGCGGAGGTGCGCGAGGCCGTGCAGCGTGCCCTCACGCGCATGCGGCGCGAGCAGGTCGACCTCATGCAGTTCCACGCATGGAACTACGCCGATCCCTCGTGGCTCGACTGCCTCCTCTGGCTCGACGAGTTGCGGCAGGAAGGACTCGTCAGGCACCTCGGCCTCACCAACTTCGATACGGCCCACCTGCGCATCGTGCTCGCTGCCGGCGTGCCCGTCGTGAGCAACCAGGTGTGCTACTCCCTGCTCGACCAGCGCGCCGCGGGACCGATGACCGCGCTCTGCCTCGAAAAAGGCGTGAAGCTCCTCGCCTTTGGCACCGTGGCCGGCGGATTGCTCAGTGATCGCTGGCTTGGCCGCCCCGACCCGGACGTGCTGGCCACGTGGTCGCAGATGAAGTACCGCCGCTTCGTCGGCGAGGCCGGAGGATGGGACGCGCTGCAGCACCTGCTTGGTGTGCTCCAGGCACATGCCACGCGCCTCGGCGTGTCGATTGCCAACCTCGCGTGCCGCTACATCATGGAGCAGCCGGCAGTTGGGGGGATCATCGTCGGCGCTCGCCTCGGCGAAGCCGAGCACATTGCCGACAACGCGCGACTCTTCACCTTCTCCCTCGACACGGCGGCGAACGAGGGCATCGCCGAGGCATTGCGAACGCTTCGCGCGATTCCCGGCGACTGCGGCGATGAGTACCGCAAGCCGCCCTACCTCACGGCGAGTGGAGACCTGAGCCACCACCTCGACGCCTTTCCCACACCGTACGACGTGCAGGCGCGCGACCAGCGTCATCTCGCGCTGAGTGGCACCGCGTGGGAAGGCCTCGCGGGCTTCAGTCGCGCGGTGCTCGTCGATGGTCGCGTGCTCGTGTCGGGCACCACGGCGACGCACCGCGACCGCGTGATCGGCGCCGGCGACCCGATCGCCCAGGCGCACTACGTGATCGACAAGATCGAGGGTGCGGTGCAGTCCCTCGGTGGCCGGCTCGACGATGTCGTGCGCACGCGCGTCTACGTGCGTCGCCTGGAGGACTGGGAAGCCGTGGCGCGCGCCCACGGCGAGCGCTTCGGTGCGATCCAGCCGGCCAACACGCTCGTGCGCGCCGACCTGGTGGGAGACGAATACCTCGTCGAGATCGAAGCTGAGGCGATTCTCCGGCACTGACCGACTGGCCGGAGCCCTGTCCCTGCCGCCACCTTGAGGGCTGGCCGCGATTTCCCGCACCGACCACTCCATGAATCGTCCGGGCTCCTTGTTCGGCTCCCTCTTCGTGCTCGTCGCGGCGTGCACGCCTCCGGCGAGCAGCGCGCGAGCCCCGGTCGCGTCGCCGGTCCTGCGCGTGTACAGCATGCAGGCCTCCCGCTTCGTGTCGTTCGAGCACCTGGCCGACGCGGCAGCCCGTGCCGACGTCGTGTTCTTCGGGGAGCAACATGACGATCCCGTTACGCACGCGACCGAACTGGCCCTCCTCGCCGCCGTTGGTGACCGAAGGCCGAACGTCGTGCTCTCCCTCGAGATGTTCGAGCGCGACGTGCAGCGCCCGCTCGACGACTACCTCGCCGGGCGCATTGGCGAGGGGGCCTTTCTCGCGGCGTCGCGGCCGTGGGAGCGCTACACGACGGACTATCGCGCCATGGTCGAATTGGCACGCGTGCGCGGATGGCCGGTGGTCGCGTCCAACGTGCCGCGTCGCCTTGCGAGCGTCGTGAGCCGTGGTGGGCTCGGCGCCCTCGACACGTTGCCGGCCGCCGACCGCCCTTGGCTCGCGCGTGAACACCGCTGTCCGCGGGACGATGAGTACTTCACGCGCTTCTCGGACCAGATGCGCGGACACGGGAGCGGCGGCCCCGCGTCGGCCCCCGACACCACCGGGCTGCGCGTGATGACGGAGCGCTTCTACGAAGCGCAGTGCGCAAAGGACGAAGCCATGGGCGAGTCGATCGCCGACGCGTACGTCCGCGCCGGGCGCGGTGCGATGGTCGTCCACTACGACGGATCGTTCCACAGCGACTTCGGGCTCGGAACGGCCGAGCGCGTGCGGCGCCGCCTGCCGAAGGCTCGGACCCTTGTCATCAGCGCCATTCCGGTGGTTTCGTTCGACAGCCTCGACGTCGAAGGCAACCGACGCCGGGGAGACTTCATCGTCTTCACGCGACGACTGGCGGGGGTTCCCGCCGGGAGGTGAGCATGGTGGAACAGGGTCATCTCGGACACGTCCCTCCGCCCCCCGCACCGGCCGAGCCCACGTTGGGCGCGCTCCTGCAGCGCCTCTCTCAGCGCGCGAGCGACACGCAGGCCGTGGTCGCCTGTGCGTCGGGCGCGCTTC
>JACMLI010000726.1 GCA_014379705.1 Gemmatimonadaceae bacterium | reverse complement strand
GTTGCCTTCGGAGATCAGTTGCTTGCCCCCGGCCTTGCCGTGCTGCAGCTGGAAGCGTACCCACTGCGCCATGTCCACCACGTTCGAGTTGATCGAACCGGCAGGGGCGATGTTGTCGATGTTCTTCCACGGGATGGCGATCACGGCTGCATCGGCCTCGGCGTGCGGGGCCGACACGTTGGGCTTGCCGTCGATCGCGGTGATCGATGTCGACGACGACGTCATGCCGAGCGGCGCGAAGATCTTCGTGCGGACCTGGTCGTCCCAGCTCATGCCCTGCACGCGCGCCGTGGCCTCGCCGGCCGCGAGGTACATGAGGTTCTGGTAGCCGAAGAGGGCGCGGAATCCCCAGTCCGGCTTGAGGTAGCGCACCCGTCGCAGGATCTCATCGCGCGAGAAGCCGCCGAGGTACCACATGAGGTCACCGCGGGCGAGTCCGCTCCGGTGCGACAACGCGTCACGCATCGTGAGGTCGTGCGTGGCGTAGTTGTCGTTGAGCTGCAGGCCGGGGAGGTGCTTCGTGACCCGGTCGTCGAAGCGCATCTTCCCCTCGTCGACGGCCATGGCCACGAGGGCGGCCGTGAACGCCTTGGACGATGAGCCGATGGCGAAGATGGTGTTCTCGTTGACGGTCGCGGGATCACCCACGCGCTGCACGCCGTAGCCTTTCGAAAGGATGACCGAATCGTCCTTCACGATCGCGATGGCGATCCCCGGGACCTTCCACTCACTCATGACCTTCGCCACATATGCGTCGAACGGGGCGAGCGGGGTGGCAGGCTTCGCGGTCTTCCGCGCCTGCGCGTGCATTGGCCCCGCGGCGAGGGCCAGGGCGACCCCGGCGGCGAGTGAGCGAGAAAACGACATCATGGGCGGATCCTCTCCGTTCAGTTGGTCTTACCCGGCCCGTACAACACGCGCCCTGCGCGCACGCCGGTGTGCGTGCCGCGGTCGATCGTGAGCTGCCCGTTCACGAGCACGTATTCGATGCCCTTCGGGAACGTGATCGGCTTCTCGTACGTCGCCGCGTCGTCGAGCGTTTCGAGGTTGAAGATCGTCACGTCGGCCCAGTGGCCCTCCTTGATCGAGCCGCGTGAGGCGAGCTTCATGCGCGCGGCGGGCCACGACGTCTGCTTGCGGATCGCTTCCTCCACGCTGATGACCTTGCGGTCGCGTGCATAACGCGAGACGACGCGCACCGCATTGCCGTAGCCGCGCGGGTGCGGGAGTCCGAGCCCGTCATCCCCGCCCGGATTGAGCGCGGCACCCGCATCGCTGCCGATCGAGGTCCACGGAAAGCGGAGCGCGGTCTCGATGTCGGGCTCGCTCATCATGTGATAGATCGCCGTCACGCGGCCGGTCCCTTCGAGGACGAGGTCCCACGCGGCATCGGCGGGATCCTTCCCCATCTCGCGCGCGATCTGCGAGATCGACTTGCCGACCCACTTGGCATTCGCCGGGTTCTGGGCGTTGGCGAGGACGACGCCGTCCCAGCCCCCTGCCGCTTCCACGATGTTCCACCAGCCGGGCGACCCCGTCTGCAGTTCACGCTTGAGTCGCGCACGGATCTCTGGACGGCGGAGGCGCGCCTTGAGTGAGTCGTTCCCACCTTCCTGCGCCCAGCTGGGCACCGTCGCCTCGACGCCCGTGCCTCCGGCCGTGTAGACGTACAGGTCCGCGGCGACATCCACGCCCCGCGCCCGCGCGGCTTCGATGACGCGTCGCACGCTGTCCATGAGTGTCCCCCATCCCGGGCGGTACGCCGCCTTGAGGTGGAAGATCTCACCCTGCAGCCCTGCGCGTTCGGCGATCTCGATCAGTTCGCGCACGGACTGCACCACTTCCGCCCCTTCCCCGCGAATGTGGCTCGCATAGGTGCCGCCATATCGCGCGGCGACCTTCGCCACCTCGACCAGTTCGTCCGTGGTCGTGTAGGAACTCGGCGGATAGATGAGCGCCGTCGTCATGCCCATCGCCCCCGCACGCATGGCGGTGTCCATGCTCGCCTGCATCTTCGCCATCTCGTCAGGCGTGGGTTTCCGCGCCGTGTGCCCCATCGCGAGCGTGCGCGCCTGCGTCTGCGAGTAGTAGCTCCCGAAGTTGATGCTGATGCCTTGCCGCTCCAGGGTCCCGAAGTACTCGGGGATGCGCGTGGCTGGTACGGGGAAGCCACCCTCGCCGCCGATCGCCGTCGTCACGCCCATGCGGAGCTTGTTCTCCGCATTCCCGTTGCGCGGCAACACGCTGCCCGACTGGTCCATCATGTCGATCCAGCCGGGGCTCACGTAGAGGCCCTTCGCGTCGATCTCCTTCGTTCCGCGTTCCGGGATCCGGCCGATCTTCGCAAAGCGTCCGTCACGGATGCCCACGTCCGCCAGGATCCATGGATTCCCCATCCCGTCGATGACGCGACCATTGCGAATCACGATGTCGTAATCCGACACGCGGGTGGGGGTGGCATCGTTAGGCCGTTGGGCGGCCTGCCCCGCCATCGAGGGGCGCGTCGTCGGGGTGCTTGCCTGGCAGCCAGCAAGCAGGAGTGCAGCGAGCAGTATGGAATTCTTCATGGCTTCGGTCGCCAGTTAGGGGGTGCGGGTGTCGGCGTGTGTCGCGGCACCACGACCTTCCCTCCTTCCACCACCACCCATCCGTCGCGAATCACCACGTCCACCTTCGCCAGGTCATCGAGTTGCTCGTCGGGCCGACCGTTCACCACGAGCACGTCGGCCAGCTTTCCCGGCTCGAGGGTGCCGAGCCGATCGTCCATGTCCAGCAGCTTCGCGTTGGTGCGCGTCGCCGCGATCAGTGCCTCGGGCACGGTGTACCCGACCTGCGTGAAGTACTTGAGTTCGTTGATGTACGGCAGCGGCAACGAGCGGAACCAGTCGACGATGAGGTCTGTCCCGATCCCCATGACGATGCCGGCGTCCTTCATGCGCTTGAGCACCTGCACGTTGGCCGAGTCGCCAAAGGCGAACCGACGCGACGTCGAGCCGAAGTAGCCGCCGCCGAAGCGCCCGAAGAAGTAGGTATACACATAGACCGTCGGGTCGGCCTCCACGCCTTTCTGCGCCATCAGGCGGATGGTCTCGTCCGTGCGCGGGAGCGGGTGCTCGATCATGTCCACGCCCTCTTCCACGGCCACCTGGATGTAGCTCGTCTCGCAATCACACGTGACCTTGAGGCCTAACGCGTGAGCCTCATCGATCGCGGCGCGGATCTCGTCGCGCGAGAAGTGCGACGCCACCTTGATCACGTCGGCCCCGCGGGCGAACAGGTCGCGCACGGCGAGGCGCCATTCCAGTGGTCCGGTCCGTTCGATCACCGAGCCATCGACCTTTACCAGCGTGCCATCGGCCCCGTGACCGCCGCGTGCCGTGAGCAGTTGACCCGCGGCGAACACGCGTGGTCCCGGGATCGCATTCCGCGCCACCCAGCGCTTGAGCACGAACGGGACGTTCCCCACGCTCGCGACGTCGCGCACGCTCGTGATGCCGCTCTCGATGAAGAAGCGCAACCGCTCGGCGGCGCGGAGCGCGGCGTCGGGGTCGGTGGGATTCTCGTCGGTCGAGATCGGGGGCTCGATGTAGCTCAGGTGCGTGTGCAGGTCGATGAGTCCGGGCATCACCGTCTTGCCCGTCACGTCGATCACGCGTGCGTCGCGCGGCCAGTTGGTCGACGACGCCTCGAGCACCTGGAGCACCTTGTTCCGTTGCAGGACGAGTGTCCCCGGTCGCGCCGGCGCTCCGGTGCCGTCGAAGATCCGTCCGCCACGCAACACCGTGACGCCGTCCGGCCCCTTGGGCGCCGGCGACTCCGGCACGCGGCGCGGGTCATCCGATACCTGCTGCCCGGCCCCGAGCCAACGTCGGCGGTCCTGGGCCCTCTCTTGCGCGTCCAACGCGGACCCAACAAGCGACAGCAGCAGCAACCACGTGCCTTTCCGCATCGGCCACTCCATCAGCAGGGAAATCGCCTTCGGCCATCTGCCATCTGTCGTCAGGCGGTCTTCGTCCACGCCTTGCCCAGCACGCGCACCGCATTCCCGCCGAGGATCCCGGTGAGCTGTGCGTCCGTGTACCCGCGCTTGATGAGCGCCTCGGTCAGGTTGTACATGCGCCTGGGATGGTCCACGCCTTCGATGTCGATCTTGTCGCGGAAGGCGTAGCTCCCCTTGTACGCCGCCTTGAGCCGCTTGTAGTCCTCGGGCGGCATCGCGTCATAACCAAACAGGTCGATGTCGCTGCCAATGCCGACCTGCTCGATGCCGATCATCTTCGCCACGTACTCGAAGTGGTTCACGTAGTCCTCGATCGTCGTCGGCTCCTTGTCCTTCACGAAGTTGCGCACGTTCGTGATGCCCATGATGCTGCCAGCCTTGCCGCAGGCCCGGATCACCTCATCGGGCTTGCATCGGGGATGTCCGGGATTGAGCGCGCGCGCGTTGCTGTGCGTGATGAGCACCGGCGCCTTGGAGACCTCGAACGCGTCGAGTGACGTGCGGTCGCCGCAATGCGACACGTCGATCGCCATGCCGACCGTGTTCATCTTCTCCACGACCGACACGCCGAAGTCGCTCAACCCCTCGTCGCGTCGCTCGGTGCTGCCGTTGCCGATCATGTTGCGCGAGTTGTACGTCAGCTGGGAGATACGCTGGCCGAGGGCGTGGAACGCGTCGATGTCGCGCACGGTGCGGAAGTGCTGCGAATTCTGCACGCCAAGGATCACGCCCACCCGGCCCGCCGCCTTGGCCCTGGCGAAGTCGTCGGCACTGTCGATGCGCATGAACTCCTCGCGCGCCGCGACGAACCCCTGGATCATGGACAGGAAGCTGAAGGTCTGCTGGTAGGCATCGGGGCCGCCCGTGCCCTGGGCGGGATGGATCGCCGTGATACCGGAATCCTTCCATCGCTGGGCGTCGGCCGCGGTGAAGGTATCGGGATTCATCATCCACTTCGTGCCGTCGGGCCCTAACGAGAACACGGCCAGCATGTCCACCACGATGGACTCCCGCATCAGCCGGATGCAGCGCTCCGAGTACTGCTGGCTGTCACCGGGAAAGAGGCTGAAGCGACCCCGGTTGATGAAGGGGGCGCCGATGGCGGCGGCGGCGAGGGTCTGGATGGCGTTTCTGCGAGTGGTCATGGATCGTGATTGGTGATTCGTGATTCGTGATTCGGCGTGATTCGGTCGAGGAGGGCTCGCGAATCACGCCGATTCACGACTCCCGAATCCCGAATCACGGCCCTCCTACCAGCTCCCCCTCTCCCCCACCGACTCGATCACCGAGCCCAGTCGCGCCGCGGCATTGCGCCAGTTGGTCTGCACGGCTTCCTGGGCCGCGTCGGGACTGCCGCTCTTGATGGCGCGGACGATGGTGCGGTGCTCGGTGACCGAGGTGGCGAGGTCGCGGGCGAGGAGGCTCACATAGAGGCGCTCATAACGCTCCGCCTGCGGCTTCACCGCGTCGTGCAGCGCCATGAGCCGCGGGCCGGCGCCCGCCTCCACGTAGCACCGGTGGAAGTTCTCGTCGAGCTCCCAGAGCTTGTTGTGGTCCTGCCGGCGCGCCTGCGCGGCGCGATGGAAATCGTCGTTGATCGCGGTCAGCTGCTTCACGAGGCCGTCGCGCTCCTTCGCCGGCTTCATCGCCGCCAGGCGCGCCGCGAGACCCTCGATCTCGGCCACGATGAAGAACAGTTCGTGCGCATCCTCGCGCGTGAGGGGCGCCACCATCGGACGCGACTGCTGCAGCCGGGGCGACTCGACGATGTAGCCTTCCTGATTCAGTCGCTGCAGCGCCCCGCGCACCGGCGTGCGACTCACGCCGAGCCGCGACGCCACATCGGTCTCCACGATGCGCGCGCCGGGCGCCAACTGCCCGCGGACGATCAGCTCCCGCAGCTTGTGATAGACGACTTCGGGCCGCGCGTTCTTGCGCGCCTTCGCGCGGGTCGTGCTCATCGAGTGCCCCCGGTGTAGCCCGGCCCCCGGAGGACGCGCCCCGGGGTCGCCCCCGTGTGTGTGCCGTCTTTCCACACGTGCGTGCCATTCACGAATACGTGCTTCACGCCCACCGAGAGCTGGTGCGGCTGCGTGAACGTGGCCTTGTCGGCGATCGTCGCGGGATCGAACACCACGACGTCAGCGAAGAAACCGGGTCTGAGCATCCCGCGATCGGGAATCGACAGCCGCGTCGCCACCGCCGAACTGGCCTTGCGCACCGCGTCCTCGAGCGGGATGACCTTCCGCTCGCGCACGTAGTAGCCGAGGATGCGCGGGAACGTGCCGTATGAGCGGGGGTGCGTGAGCCCCTTCGCCGCAGAGTCCGGATCCCACCCTTCGGCGTCGGTGCCGAACTTCATCCACGGTTGCCTGAGCTGCAGTTCCACGTTTGTCTCCGACATCATGAACACCAGCATGCCCAGCTGTCCCCCCGTCGCGAGGAGCAGGTCGACGATGGTGTTCGCCGGGTCGCGCCCGCGGGCGGCACCGATCTCCGACAGGCGCTTGCCGTCGAACTGCTTCAGCGAGTCCTGCGCGAAGCCGACGGTCATGATCCCCTGCGCCGTGGCGAGTTTGCAGAGGTTTTCCCACGACGTCTGGTCCTGGTTCATCTCGGCGACGATCTTCGCGCGCGTGGCGGCATCCCGCAGGTTGGCGAGCAGCTTGTCGTCGGCCGAGGCCCACGGGGGCGTGCACGCCGCGAGTCCG
Source organism: Gemmatimonadaceae bacterium (assembly GCA_014379705.1). GTDB lineage: Bacteria > Gemmatimonadota > Gemmatimonadetes > Gemmatimonadales > Gemmatimonadaceae > RBC101. Next base: position 3,474 of record JACMLI010000726.1, on the reverse strand, counting down.
GTGCCGCCTGCGACATACGGATACATGTTCGCCTGCACGTCCTGCCCCGCGGCGCGCGCCGAGTCGATCTTCGCGATGGCCTGGGCAGCCTTCGGCCAGTTGCGAACCCCGCCCGCCTTGAGGTGGTAGATCTCGGTCGCCACACCACCGTCGCGCCCGATGCGCAGCAACTCGTCGATGGCTTCCAGGTACTTGTCGGCTTCCGAGCGCATGTGCGAGATGTACACGCCGCCATAGGGAGCCATCGCCTTGGCGATCTCCACCAGCTCCTCGGTGCTCGCAAAGTTGCCGGGCGGATAGATCAGCGCGCTGGCCACGCCGAAGGCACCGTCTTCCATCGCGCGACGCGTGGCCGCACGCATGGTGTCCAGCTCGGCGGCGCTGGCCGGTCCCTCGGACGTCCCCTTGGCGTACGTGCGCAGGGTCGTGGCTCCAATGAAGGAGCCAATGTTCGGTGAGACCCCGTGGGCTTCCATGGCTGAGAGCCACGCGGCGAACCCGTCGCTTCCCGCAAAGCGGCGCGCGATGGAGTCGACAGCATTCGAGGGGTCGATGGCCGCGAGCACGCCAATCGTGCGCTCGTTGGCCGGCGCGTTCGTCCAGCCCTCGCCCATGATCTCGGTGGTGATCCCCTGGCTGATCTTGCTGATCACGCGGCCATCCCCGTGGAGGAAGGCGTCGCGGGAGTGGCTCTGGATGTCGATGAAGCCGGGGGCCACGACCATCCCGGTTGCGTCAATGCGCACGGTGGCCGGGGCCTCGCGCAGGAGGCCGGCTGGGGCGATGCGGACGATGCGATCACCGCGCAGGGCGACGTCCCCGAGGAACCAGGCGCTTCCCGTCCCGTCGACCACGCGACCATTGGCGATGACAACGTCGAAGGGCGAATCCGGGCCGGCGCGCGGGGGCGCCGCCTCCCGCGGTCCGCACCCCATCAGGACCGACACGCCCACGGCGAGTCCGGCGATGCTCTTGCGCATGCCTCACGCTCCTGTCATTCTTGCGGAGAAATTGTATACAATTCTGTTCCAACATGGATCTACGGCCAATCTGCCGGTTGGCAAGTGTCCCCCTGATCGCCCCGCGTGGATGACCGCCTCCCCTGACGTCACGATCCGCGACCTCGCCACCCTGGAGGAGTATCAGGAGTGCTGCGAACTGCAGGACGAGACCTGGGGCCGCGGCTTCTCCGAGCGCGTCCCGGCCGCGATCCTGCGCGTCAGCCAGAAGGTCGGTGGCGTCACCGCCGGCGCCTTCGACGCCGGCGGTCGCATGCTCGGCTTTGTGTTCGGCCTCACCGGCGTGCGCGACGGCCGCCTGTCCCACTGGTCCGACATGCTCGCCGTCCGCGAGGACGCGCGCGGCCACCGCATCGGCGAGCGCCTGAAGCACTTCCAGCGCGAGCAAGTCCTCGCGCTCGGCGTCGAGGTGATGTACTGGACCTTTGATCCCCTCGTCGCGCGCAACGCCCACCTCAACATCAACCGCCTGGGCGCCCGCGCCACCGAGTATATCGAGGACATGTACGGCTCCAACACCGGCAGCCCGGTGCATGGCGCGGTGCCCACCGACCGGTTCGTGGCGCGATGGGAACTGCAGCGTGAGGTGCAGGGACCCCCGGCGGGGCTCGACCTCCCCGGCGGCGACGACGCTGCGGCGCCGCTGCTCAATCCGCTTGACGACCATGGACGCCCGCTGGTGCGCCCCGCCAACGGGGCCACGACGGTCCGCGTGCAGGTGCCCCTCGACTCGAGCGTGCTTCGCCTGCAGGGCGCCGACCTGCCGATCGCATGGCGCCTGGCCGTGCGTCGCGCGGTGACACCGCTTCTCGCCGCCGGCTACGGCGTCTCCCGGTTTGTCCGCGCGCACGAGGGCACCCTGCCCTACTACGTCCTCTCACGACAACCCTGACCGGCATGCTGCAGATCGTGCGCGTCACGATGCGGGAGATCCGCCTCCCGCTTCGCGAGCCCTTCCAGATTTCCTCGGGTACGATGACCGCCCGCCGATGCGCCCTGCTCGAGCTCGAGGACGTGAGCGGCGCCACGTCGTGGAGCGAGTGCGTCGCCGACGACGCGCCGAACTACCTGCCCGAGACGGTCGACGTCGCGTGGCTCTCGATGAAGAAGTGGGTGATCCCGCGCGTGCTGGGCCAGACCTTCGAGGGGCCGGGCGACGTACACGCCGCCCTCGAGTGCGACTTCCGCGGACACCAGATGGCCAAGGCCGCGGTGGAAATGGGCATGTGGGGCGTCGAGGCCGAGCGGCTCGGGATGCCCCTCGCGCGCCTCATCGGCGGCACGCGCGAGGAGGTCGACGTCGGCATTTCGTTAGGCATCCAGGCCACGCCCGAGGCCCTCGTCGAGAAGGCCCGAGCCGCCCTCGCCCTCGGGTATCGCAAGGTCAAGATCAAGATCAAGCCGGGGAAGGACGTGGAGTACGTGCGCGCCGTGCGCGAGGCGCTGCCGGATGCCCCGCTCATGGCGGATGCCAACAATGCGTATACCCTGGACAATATCGACGCGTTGATCGCGATGGACGATCTGAAGCTCATGATGTTCGAGCAGCCCCTCGCCTGGGACGACGTCGTGCGGCACGCCGAGCTGCAGAAGCGGCTCAAAACGCCCGTCTGCCTCGACGAGTCCATCACGAGCCTCGAAAAGGCGCAGGACATGCTGCACCTCGGCAGCGGCCGGATCATCAACATCAAGCCCGGACGCGTGGGTGGTTTCACGTCGTCGATCGCCATCCACGACTTCTGCGAGGCCAACGGCATTCCGGTGTGGTGCGGCGGCATGCTCGAGAGCGGCATCGGGCGTGCGTACAACGTCGCGCTCGCGTCGCTCCCCAACTTCGTCAAGCCGGGCGACCTGAGCCCGAGTGCGCGCTACTGGGAGCGCGATGTCGTCACGCCAGAGTGGACCATGACGCCGCAGGGCACGACGCTTGTGCCGCTGGACAAGCCGGGCATCGGCGTGCGCGTGGATCGCGACCGCGTGGAAGACCTCACGGTGCGCGTCGAAATCATCCAGGGCGGCTGACGTGACCGGGGTCCCCGACGCCGCGCGCCAGCGCGCCCTCGACGCCTTTTCCCCCGCCGACACGGCAACCCTCGTCGCCCTCCGGCGCGACCTGCACCAGCATCCCGAGCTGTCGTGGAAGGAAGAGCGCACGGCGGGGCGTCTCGTCGACGCGCTGCGCTCACTCGGAGCGGTCGACGTGCGTCGCGTCGCCGGGACGGGGGTCATCGCGCGCGTGCCGGGCACGACCCCCGGTGCGCCGGTCGTCGCGGTACGAGGGGACATCGACGCCCTGCCGATCCATGAAGAGACCGGGCTCGAATACCAGTCGACCGTGGCCGGGGTGATGCACGCGTGCGGGCACGACGTGCACGCGACGTGGACGATCGGCGCCGCGATGCAGCTCCTCGCGCGCCCGGCCGTCGGGGACGTGATCGTGGTGCTGCAGCCCGCC
>JACMLI010000725.1 GCA_014379705.1 Gemmatimonadaceae bacterium | reverse complement strand
TGCGCGTGCGCGCCGGGACAGCGCGGATCGGCACGCGTGCCGACGACGGCCGCACGTGGCAGGAACTCGATGTCGATGCCCTCGCCGCCGTCGTGCAGGCCGTGCGCGCCAGCTGACCGACCCTCGCTCAGCTGGCGGGCTTGCTTCCCCAGGGTTCGTCGGCCGTGGGTCCGTATATCGAGGGCAGTGGCACGTCGAGCAGCCGAAGGTACACGCTGAGCTGCCCGCGATGGTGAATGAGGTGATTGATGTTCTGCCGCACCACGGCCCCACGCGGCATCGTCATCATCACCTTCTCACCCATCATGAGCGACCACGACACGCCGAGGTCGGCATCGGACGCTGCGGCCAGGGTCTCCCGCGCCTCCTGCACGTTCTTGTCGAACATGGCGACAAGTGCTTCGGTCGGCTGATTGCTGTACGCAGGGCCGGCGGAGAGGTCGAGCGATGTCTGCTTGATGGTCATCGTGATCCATCCAGGCATCGCCGCAACGAGTTGCGCGAGGTGAGCGATCGAAAATGACTTCGGGTGTGGCTTCCAGGTGGCGCGATCGCTCGGCACGCGCTCGAGCAGACGGCGCGTGGTCGCCATCTCCACGTCGAATTCGGGGAGTAGCGCGTCGGACATGGGCATCTCGGAATCCTCGGGTTGAGCGTGTGACAGTTTGAACGGCGGGGCGAGAAGTGCGCAAGATTCCGAAAGCGCCCTGCCACCGGGGCGCCGAACTTCAGGGCTCCTCTCTTCGGTTGGGACCTGGCATGCGATCGACTGTGTTTTCCGTTGGACTGCTCTCCCTCGCGACCCTGGGTCTTGGGGCGCTCCCCCCGCACTCGAGTGCCGACGACGCCGCGACGGTCGCCGCGCTCGACACGGAATACCAGGCCGCGGTGAAGGCCAATGACTGGGCCACGATGGATCGCATCCTCGCCGACGACTTCGTCCTCGTGGTCGGCAGCGGAAAGGTCTTTCACAAGGCCGACCTGATCAACGATGCGAAGAAGCGGACCATCACCTGGGAGCATCAGGAGGAGCTGGAGCAGAAGGTGCGAGTGTGGGGGAACACCGCGGTGGTGACGGCACTCCTGTGGGAGAAGGGAACGTCCGCCACGGCGACGATCGACAAGCGCCTCTGGTTCAGCGACGTCTACATCAAGACGCCCGCAGGGTGGCGCTATGTCTTCGGCCAGGCGTCACTCGCGCTTCCCTGAGCGACGCAAGCGTCCGCCCCATGTCATGGCCGCGTCAGAGCTTGGCGCGCCCGTGTTCGGAGGCGTCGCGCGAGGTGGGAATGACCATAGCTTGACGTTCCTGCCATCCCGGGAGCGACTCCGTGCCAACCGTTGTCGACAGCCTTCGCCTCGCTACGCGTCGCCTGCTGCGCGTGCCCGCCTTCACGTTGACCGCGGTCGGCACGCTCGCCCTCGGCATCGGTGCGACGACGGCGGTGTTCAGCGTGGTCGACGGCATCCTGCTGCGACCGCTCCCGTATCCACAGGCCGACCAGCTCGTCGACGTGGGACATGCGCTGGAAGTGGGGGGCGGACTGCACGTCGACCAATCGGACGCCGGGCACCTGTTCTATCGAAAGGAGAATCGTGTGTTCGAGGCGCTGGCCGCGTTTCAGGCAGGCGCCGTGAACGTTGGCGGTGCGGCTGGTCGCGGCGCCTCGCCGACGGGCGCCGAGCGCGCATCGGGAGCGCGCATCACGGCGAGCCTGTTCGACGTCCTGCGCGCGACACCCGCGATGGGGCGACCGCTGGCCGAGACCGACGATGCGCCCGGCGCGCCGCCGGTGGTCGTGCTCTCGGACCAGCTGTGGACGCGCTCGTTCGGCCGCGACCGCTCCATCCTCGGTCGAGCCATCGTGATCGACGGTGTGCTGCACGAGGTCGTTGGCGTGATGCCGCCGCGCTTTCACTTCCCCACGGCGGAGACGGCACTCTGGCTCCCCAGCGGCATCGATCCCGCCAACTACGAGACAGCCACGTTCGACTACAAGGCCGTGGGCAGGCGTCGGGCCGAAGTGACGGATGCCGCGGTCCAGGCCGACCTCCAGCGCCTCCTGGTGCGGCTGCCTGACGAGTACCCGGGACGCCTCACCGCGGCAGCGATCGAGGCGACGAAGATGCGCACGGTGGTCCGTCCGCTGCGCGACACGATCGTCGGCGACATCGGTCGCGCGCTCTGGATCGCGCTCGGGGCCATGTCCTTCGTGCTGCTCGTCGCCTGCGCCAACGTGGCCAACCTGTTCCTCGCACGGGCGGAGGGTCGAAGCGTGGAGGTGTCGGTGCGGCGGGCCCTCGGCGCGGGCCGCGGTGCCGTGGTGCGCGAGTTCGTGATGGAGGGCCTGGTGATATCCGTGCTCGGTGGCGCGGGCGGCGTGGTCCTGGCCCAACTCGCGGTTGCCAGCCTCCGACTGGTCGCACCGCTCGCCGGCGGCGCGGAACTCCCGCGCGTGCACGAAGTGCGCATCGACATCCTCGCGCTCGCCTTTGCGATGGCGGCCACAATCGTTGCGACCCTGATCGTGAGTCTCGTCCCCGCGTTTCGCGCGTCGCGCCCCTCGGCGGGGTCTCTCGTCCGCAACGAACGCACGTCGACGGCCACGCGCGAGCGTCGCCTCGCGCGGCATGCCTTGATCGTGACGCAGGTGGCGCTCGCCCTGATCCTTCTCGCCGGGGCCGCCGTGATGGGGCGGAGTTTCGCCCGGCTGCGCGATGTACCACCTGGGTTCGACGCCACGGGCGCGCTGACGCTGCGCGTTGCGCTCCCCGAGGTGAACTACCGCACGCCGGACGAAGTGACACGCTTCCACGTGCGGGTGCGCGACGCCCTCGCGGCGATTCCCGGCGTGCAGGCCGCTGCCGTTGCCTCGAAAGTGCCGCTCGACGTGGAGGGGCGCAGCGACACGGCGGTGTGGGTCGAGGACCGGCCGCTGGCGATGTCCGAGATCCCCAACCTGCACCAGGTCGTCTCCGTCTCTCCGGAGTTCCTCGCCGCGTTCCAGGTGCCGTTGGTCGAGGGACGCATGCTCGACGCGACGAAGCCCGGGGATGCAAAGACCGAGGCGATGGTGAGTGCAACGCTCGCGAAGCGCTACTGGCCCAACCGATCGGCGATCGGACGTCGCGTGCGGACCGCGCCGACGAGTGAGTGGTCCACCATCGTAGGCGTGGTGGGTGACGTGCGCGGCAGCGCGCTGGAGCAACCGGCCGACGAGGTGGTCTATGTCCCCGTGCTGGCCGCCGTGGGCACGGCCGGCAAGACCTGGGCGCCCCGCAACGTGTCGTTTGTCATCCGCACGGGCGACGACGCGGCCGCCGACGCCCTCGTCCCCCAGATCACGCGCGTGATCCGCGACGTCGACCCGCAGGTCGCCGTGTATTCGGTGCGCACGATGGAGCAGCTCGTCGCGCGCGCGGGGGCGCGCATGTCATCCACGCTCCTCCTCCTCGCCATCGCGGCCGCCACGGCGCTCGCCCTCGGAGCGATCGGCATTGTGGGCGTGATCGCCTACGGTGTGAGCCTGCGAAAGCGGGAGATCGGTGTGCGTCTCGCGCTCGGGGCGCGGCCGATTCAGGTGCGATGGATGATCTCGCGGGAGTCCGTGGTGGTGGCGGGGTTCGGTATCGCCGCTGGTCTTGCCGGCGCGCTGGCGCTCACGCGGGTGCTTGGCTCACTGCTGTACGATACGAGCCCGACGGATCCTGTCGCGTTGGGTATGGCGGCGTTGCTGCTGCTCGCTGTGGCGTTCGCTGCGAGCTGGTGGCCCGCGGGGCGGGCGGCGCAGGTGGATCCGGCGGGGGCGCTCAGGGCGGAATAGCGGGCGGGCGGGCGGGCGGGCGGGCGGGCGGAACATGGCTACACCTCTCCGTCATCCCGGACAAGTGAGCGAGAGCGAACGCCGATCCGGGACCCAGGGTCGTTAGGCGCGCCTCGCACCCCTGACTGGCACGAAGCACGGGAAGCACGGGAAGCACGGGAAGCACGCGAAACTGCTCATGCTTCTCATGCTCCTCATGCTCCTCCAGCGGCTAGCGCCGAGCGGGGGTGAGGCCGTGACCGCCAATCGGCACCGTCTCGTGCCGGTCGCCGAAGCCGGCAATCATGGCACGCCCCCGCGCGATCGCGTCTTTCACCGCGGGCAGTTGCAGCGACGACGCGTGGCTCTCCTTGCTGTCCCACACTTCGGTGATCCACAGGGCATTTTCGTCTGTGGGATCCTGCGCGACGACGTAGCTCAGGCACCCCGGCATGTCGCCGACGCCGCCGAGAAGGATGGCGGTGAAGGCGTCGCGCTGTCCGGGAGTGGTGATCATCTTGCCGATCAGTCCGTACATGCCTGCTCCTCGTGGGCTGGTTGCAGCGGCTCCCGCACTGGGAGGCCAACAGATGAGCGCGGCGACTGCGCCCGCGGCGGCGCCGATGAACGTGCGACGCTCGATCGCGGTGACTGCGGACTCGGACGAGTCATCCATCCGCGGAAGTTGGAGCGGGTGCCTCGGCACGCCAAGGTGGGCGCCTCAGAAGAGCCAGCGAGGCACGCGCGCGGCGTACTGACGCCATGCGTCGCCATGCGTGCGCGCGAGCCAGGGCTCCTCGTAGAACACCACACGAAGATGGAAGGCGATGGCAATTGCGGCCGCATAGAGCCAATGCCCTCGCGCGTTGAACCCCAGGGACCATCCCATGAGCATGGTCAGCACACCGACGTACATCGGGTTGCGCGAGAACCGATAAAGCCCGACGCGGACGAGGTTCACCGGCGGTGACCACGGCGCAAGCGTGCCACGGCCGGCGACGTAGAAGTCACGGACGCACCAGAGGAGCAGCACCAGTCCAGGGACGAGCACGGCGAATCCCACGGACCGAAAGACCGCCCCACGCCCCATCATCCACGGGATGGCTACCGCCACTACCCCGGGGAGGGCGAGGAACGCGAGGACGGCGCGGAGGAGGAGCAGGTTGGCGGCCATGCCCGCTGAACGTGTTTCCTCCGCCCGCGCCGCGAAAGGCAAGGGGGACCAGCGGTGATCGTCTTCGCGACGATCAGGGGCGATTGATGTAGGTCACGCCGTCCGGGCGGATCTCTGTCGGGAAGCGGCGCGCAACCGTCTTTGCCGCGACGTCGATCTCGGCGATCGCATTCCCGCCGTTCAGCGTGATCCACGCGAGCTTGCCGTCGGGAGAGAAATGCACGCCTTCGGGCGCGGAACCCTGCCCCGTCGCCACGCGGCCCAGCTCCGTGAATCCCTTCACGTCGTAGATGCGCAGCTCGTCGCTCATGGGGTCCGACACGATCGCGCGCGTGCCGTCCGGGGAGAAGCCGATGCGGTACGGGAAGCCGAAACCCGACATGGTGTGCACGACCTTCCACTGCGCGATGTCAACGACGCTCACCGTCTTTCCATCGTTGGAGCCGACCCACGCCTGCGCGCCGTCGGGCGTCACGCCGATGCCCTCGGTGCGCGTCGCCACGGGCATCGAGCGCAGCAGCGTCTTCGAGGCCACGTCCATCTCGCTCAGCGTCCCGTTGAACATGTTGGCCGTGTACACCTTCTGCATCGACGCGGGCAGCGCGAGCATGTGCGATCCGGGGTTGCCCGTGGGGATCGCCCCGAGCACGGTTCCTGCCTCGACGTCCACCACCACCACCGCCTGACGAGTCTCCGACGTCACCAGGAGCGTGCGGTTGTCGGCGAGGAAGCGAGCGCCATGTGGCCGCGTGTAGACGCCGAGGTCGATCATGCGCTTGACGGTCGCTGTTTCGAGGTCGATCACGGCGAGCATGTTCCCCGGGCCCTGCAACCCGTAGACCGTGACGATCGCGTTCTTGCCGTCGGCTGAGGCGGCTACTTCATGGGGTCCCACGCCGACCGGGATGTTCGCCACGATGTTTCCGCTCTTCAGTTCGATGAGCGTTGCGCTCGCCGATCCCTGATTGGCCGTCAGCAGCAGCGGGCCTTCGGAGCGCCGCACCTGCGGGCCCTGGGCGATCAGGGAAGTCAGGGGCAGGACTGCGGCGGCGAGGACCGCCAGCAATCGGGGTGTCACGATTCGCATGTGTGCTCCGGGTGGCGCGGCGTCGGCGAATCTACCGGTGGGACAAACCGTGCGGAGGCCGGCGGGACGGAGCGCACGGCCAGCGGGCGAGGGGCCGGAAATCGGGGGCGACTACGCCGCCGTCAGGACGAGCGCCTCACCCCGTCGCACCATCACCGTATGCTCGTGGTGTACGGCGATCCCACCACTCGCGGTGCTCAATGTCCAGCCGTCGTCGCCTTCATCCACGCCGTCGTCGCGCATCGTGAGCATGGGCTCGAGGGCGATCACCAGGCCCTCGTGCAGCGTGACGCGCACGTCGGGATCGGCCCAGTTCGGGACCTCGGGCGGCTCGTGAATCCTGCGCCCGATCCCGTGCCCCGTGAGCCCGCGGATCACCGCAACGCCTTCGGCCCTCGCCGTGCGTTCGACGGCTCCGCCAACGTCGGACATCCGTCGGCCACTCCGCACCGCCGCGAAGCCCCGCTGCCACGCAAGGCGCGCGGCGCGATTCAGGCGCTGAGCTACGGCAGTCGCGGGGGGAACCAGCACGGTGACCGCGCTGTCGGCCATGAAGCCGTCGAACTCGAGGGTGACGTCGAGCTTGACCACGTCTCCCGCACGAATGACGCGCTCGCCAGGAATGCCGTGCACGATCTCCTCGTTCACGCTGATGCAGGTGAATCCAGGGAAGTTGTATGCCAGTTGCGGCGCCGAGCGTGCCCCGTGGGAGCGAGCGAAACGCTCGGCCAGGTCGTCCAGGGCGCCGGTGCTCGTTCCCGGTTGCACGTGCGGACGCATGTGGGCGATTGTGCTGGCCACGAGGCGCCCCTCGGCCTGCATGCCTTGGAGTTCGTCGTCGTTTCGGATCGTCATCAAGGCCTCGGCGCCTAAGGACGCGGCTCGTGTGCGGCGGGGGTCGATCGAAGAATCGCCGTGTGGCGCAATCGGTGACAACCCCCGTCGAACGGGCGATGGACCCCAGGACGAGGCTGCGCTAGCGTGGACGCGTCTCGCGACGCTTCCCCTCCGACCTCACGATGTCGCACCCACCACCGAC
>JACMLI010000724.1 GCA_014379705.1 Gemmatimonadaceae bacterium | reverse complement strand
GATCGGATCCCGGCGCCGCGCGTGACGCGGCGCATGCGTCCGGTCGCGCGGTTCCAGAGAAACAAGTCGGGACGCGACGCGCCGTCGCCTAACGGCTCGTCGCGAGAGAGGAGCAGGCGCTGGTTGTCGCTGAGCCAGCGCGGCTGGTCATGGCCGCGACCGCGCGAGGGATGCAACGTCGCGATCGCCCGCTTCCGCGGCGGGAAGGAATCGAAGGGCGCCACGTCCAGCGGATCGCGCTGGAGCATCCGGCGCCGGGCCCGGACGGTCGCGCTGTCGAGGCCCTCGTCCGCGGTGTTCCAGACCACGACGCGTGCGGGGGCGACAGGCGAGCGCACGACGACCGCCACCATCTTGCCGTCCTTCGAGACCGCGGGATCGCCAGTGCCCCACGCGAGGCGCTGCACCAGGTCCCCCTCCACAAGGCCCGCCGCGCGCAAGGCGCGTCGCACCTCGAAGGCCTTCTCCATCACGTCAGTATAGAAGGCGCCGTACATCTCGTCGGGGGCGGCACCATACACCCCCCGGAACGACTCATTGAACGAGCGACGCTCCACGGCACTCATGCGCCGCCACAGGTGCGGGAGTGAGGAATCGCCGCGTCGCACAGCCAACCATTCGATGAAGGCGGAGCCCACGAGGTAGCGCATCGCGCCGCCCATGTAGCCGCCACCGCCGTTGAGCGTGGCATAGGTCGGAAGTTGTCCCTCGAGCGCCCACTGGCGCAGGACGGCCGGGCGCCCGACGCTGTTCGGCCGGCCATTCCCGGTGAGGCGCCCCTCGATGTACGTCGCGTAGCCCTCGATCACCCAGGACGGCGACTTGCGAGCCACCGGGCCGATGCGCGCGGGCAGGAGACGCCACAGCAGCCGCTCGCCGCCATTGCGCGGGCGCACGGTGAGGTGCGCGATATGTGCATACTCGTGGACGGCCAGCACCTCTCCCCAACCACGGTGTGCGCCAAACGAGGGGCTTGGTGACGGCGGGGTGGGCCACAGGAAGATCGTCGGACCGTCGAGCAGCGGGATCGCGAAGCCGTTGGCCACATTCGCGGGATCCTCGACCATGACGGTCACGCGACGTCCCGGCGTGCTGCCCACCAGTCCATTCACGGCGGCCGCGTAGCTCTCGAGTCGTTCGGCGACCGGTCGCACCCCGTCGCGCATCGACGCCGGGTAATGGACGCGGAACGAGGCCGTGGTGATCGTCTCCCACGGGATCGTGGGCCGCGTGAGGTACTGCGCCTCGCCGCGCGCGGCGAGGACGACGAGCGCGAACAGGGCACGGGTGAGCACGCGGGCCAGCATGAACGAAGGGGCAGGAGGGAGACCGGGCGCCTGACGAGAGCTATACGCTGCGCGACCCGCTCCCCTCAAGCTAGCGAACGCGGCCATGACCGCGTTCGGCGTGGATCACCCGCCGACTGTGACGTCGCGCCCGTGCGCCATGGCCTTGAGCCGCGCGATCCGGATCGCCATCGGGGGATGGCTCGCGCCCCAACCCCCGAGTGCGCGCGCATCCCGTCCCAGCGGGTCCGCGATGCAGAGGTGCGCACTCCCGCGCTTGATCGCCGTCGTCGGGCCCACCGCGCCCTCGATCCTGCCTAACGCGGAGGCCAGCGCGAGGGGGTTGCGCGTGAATTGCGCGCTCATCGCGTCGGCGAGGTACTCGCGTTCCCGCGAGACGGACATGGCGAGGAGGCGGATAATGATCGGGGCCAGGAGCCAGCTGATGATCCAGAGCACGAGGGCCACGAGGAGCAGGGGGTTGCCCCCTTTCTTCTTGCCTCCATTTGACGACCCGCCCCCCGAGAGACGGGCGCCCCCGCGCATCATGCGCCACATGCCGTCGCCGAGGAGCGTGATCGCGCCGACGAGCGCGGCGAGGAGGGTCATCAGGCGCACGTCGAGGTTGCGCACGTGACCCATCTCGTGCCCGATCACGGCCTGCAGTTCGTCGCGGTTGAGCGTCTCGAGGAGTCCCTGCGTCACGGCGATGTGCGCCGTCTGCTCGTCGCGGCCGGTCGCGAAGGCATTGGGGTCCGCGTCAGGCACGATCCACGTGCGCGGCCGCGGCACGCCGCTGGCCACGGCCATCTCCTCCACCACGTTCACGAACGTGCGCTCCTCAGGGGTCTCCGGCGTGGTGATCTCTCTCGCGCTCGTCGACCAGAGCACGCGCTGCGGGCCGGTCTTCCACGCGTACGTCGCCATCCCCGCGCCGAGCAGGGTGAGGACGATGCCGAGCCACGGCACGGCGTGGTGGTACTCGCCGGCCGGCGCGTACCGCGTGTACTGCCATGCGATCCAGTCCCCGCCGAAGCCGAGCCAGGCGAAGAAGGCGATGAACGGCACCACGACCCAGCGGGATCGTGAGCGGTTGCGGGCTTGTTGGGAAAAGAGGTCGGTAGGAGCGGCCATCGCCGGATAGGGAGCTCGCAGAGTATGCCTCGACGAGTCAGGACAACGACACGGGTCCCCGGCCTTCGCGGGAGCGACGATGTCGCCTACAACTCCACCTTCGGCACGGCGCGCTCCGCCGCGTCCTCGATTTCCCACAGCTCTGCGGGCGACGCGCCGGCAAGCCCCGCGATGAACATGGTCGGGATCTGGCGCTGCTTCGTGTTGTCCGTCGTCGCGACGTCGTTGTAGTGCTGTCGCGCGAACGCGATCTTGTTCTCCGTGCTCGTGAGCTCCTCCTGGAGCTGCGCGATGTTGCCCGTCGCCTTGAGGTCGGGGTACGCCTCGACCACCGCGAGGAGACGCGTGAGCGCCCCCGTGAGCTGCGACTCGACGGCGGCCGTTTCCTTCACGCCGGCCCCGGAGGACTCGACCTGGATCGCCTTGTTACGGGCCGCGACCACCGCTTCGAGGGTCTCGCGCTCGAAGTTCATCGCCCCCTTCACCGTCGAGATGAGGTTGGGGATGAGGTCATGGCGACGCTTGAGCTGCACGTCGATCTGCTTCCAGCCGTTCACCACCTGGTTCTTCAGCGCGACCAGGCCGTTGTACGCGCCGACGAACCAGAGCGCGAGGACGATGACGACGACCAGCAGGATCACGATCATGGCAGGCTCCGAAAGAGGGACCCCGGAAACGACTCGTGGGACGGGGGCCAAGGCCCGCGTCCCACGCACACACTACGCGATCTCGCCCGACGAGTGTCAGTTCGGCGCTTTCTTCTGCTTGCGCTCCGCGACCGCGTCCTGGAGCCAGGTCAGCGGAATGAGGAAGAGCGGCGTGAGGAAGTGGCCCAGCAGAAGGTTGACCCAGGTCAGCGCGAGGAAGAACGCGCCGAGTCCAAGCCCGGCCCAGAGCGTACCCAACGGTCCGTGTGTCTCCACGTGCAGCCTCGGTAGGGGGTGAGTTCCACCAGCAAAATAGGGACGATCCAGCGCACGTGGTAGGCTTGGGTTTTCGTGAATCCCGCATCGGGCGAATGCAACCCGATAGATTCATCGGGTGATTGACACAGTGGCCAGCACCGATCCGTTCCACCCCATCGAACGCCTGCTGGGGAAACACGAGCGAGTCCTCCTCGCCGTGTCGGGGGGACTGGACTCCATGTGTCTCCTGAAGCTCGCGGCCGAGCGAATTCCGCCGAAGAAGTGCAACGTCTCCGTCGCGACCTTCGACCACGGGTCGGGGGAGCATGCGAGTCGGGCGGCGGCCTTCGTCAGCGAGCACGCCACGGCAGCCGGACTACGCGTCCACGTGGGGAAGGCAACAGGGCTCGAGCCTACCGAGGCCGCGTGGCGCGAGGCACGGTGGAAGTTCCTCCGTGAGCGGGCGTCGATCCAGGACGCCGTGATCGTCACCGCCCACACGGCCGACGACCAGCTCGAGACGGTCGTGATGCGCATCCTGCGCGGGAGTGGGGCGCGCGGACTCGCGGGCCTCCTCGCGCCCTCGCCGGGGATCGAGCGCCCGCTCGTGCGCGTGTCACGTCGCGACCTGGCGCAGCTGGCGACGGAGCGCGGCATCGAGTGGATCGAAGATCCGACGAACGAGGACCCCCGCTTCTTCCGCAACCGCGTCAGGCACGACCTGCTGCCAGCCATGCGGGCGGTGGATCCGAGCCTTCTCGCCGAGTTCCAGCAAATCGGGGAGCACGCCGCCGAGATCCGCCGCACGGTGGATCGTATCACGATGCGGTGGGAGCAGTCGCGCAGCGGGCGTACCCTGACGGTCGATGGAAGCCTGCTGGTTCAGCTCGGCCGCCAGGAGCGCGCGCTCGCCTGGCAATCGATCCTTCACCGCAACGGCATCGTACTCGACAAGCGCGGCATCAGCGGCCTCGCGGACATGAACGAGCAGACGCAGACCGGCTATCGACTGCAGGTGTCTGGTGGCATCGAAGCCATGCGCACGCGGGACGCGGTCGTGCTGCAGCCGCTTGTTCGTCACTCCTGCAGCGCCGTGGCGCTCACGGGACCGTCGTCGACCAACTTCGGGGCGTGGGTGTTCCGGCTTGGCAACGAAGAGCGTGGTCCGGATGTCGAAGGTGAACCGCAGCCCTGGGAGACGTGGGTGCCGGCCGATGCGGCCCTGCTCGTGCGTGAATGGACGCCCGGCGACCGCCTGCAGGGAGGTCCGGATCGCCTGGCGAGGCGCGTGGCGCGCTTCCTCGCCGACGTCGGAATCCCCGGTCCGACCCGCAGGGGGTGGCCCGTAGTGGTGGCGGACGGCGAGATTATCTGGGTCCCAGGAGTACGTCGCGACTTCGCGGCAGCCGCCCGGTCCGGAAGGCCGGTCCGCCGATTGGTCTGTGAACGTCCCACTGGCTGATCCGCGACTGCTCGGTCGACAGGTCAAGCGGATCGCGATCTCCGAGGAAGAGATTCAGGAGCGAGTTCGGGAACTCGGGCAGGCCATTACTGACTCGTATCCCGACGGAGAGCTCCTCGTCCTTGGATTGCTGAAAGGCAGCTTCATCTTCGTCAGCGACCTGGTCCGAAGCGTCATGCGCCCGCTTCAGGTCGACTTTCTGGTGGTATCCTCTTACGGTAGCGACGTCGTCTCCAGCGGCCTTGTGCGGCTGGTGTACGATCCGGAAACAACCTTGGAGGGTAAGCACATTCTGTTGGTGGAGGACATCGTGGATTCCGGACGAACCCTGAGCCGGGTGATCGATGTCTTGCAGGAACGGCAGCCGAAGTCGATTGAGGTGTGTGCCCTGCTCGACAAGCACGTCTCGACCTTCCTGCCGCATCCGCCGAAGTTCGTGGGGTTCAATGCACCCAACGAGTTTCTGGTGGGGTATGGATTGGACCACGCTGAAAACTTCCGGCACTTACCGTACGTAGCGAGTTTGCAGTAGCCTTTCAACGCGTCACATGGCACCCATTCCTCCGAAAAAGCAGTTCAGCTGGGGTCGACTGTCCAAGGGACTGTCGTTCTGGATCCTCGTGATCCTGATCCCGGTGGCGATCATCCAGTTCTCGGGCGCGCGCGGCGAGCAAGCCGTGACCATCGAGTACTGGCAGTACCGCGCCGAACTCGAGAAGGACAACATCGTCAAGGCCACCGTGCAGGGTGGGAAGGAGGTCACGGGCGAGCTGCGCCAGAAGATCAGCGTCGCCGGCCGTCAGGTCTCCCGATTCACCACCAAGCTTCCGATGCGGGATTCGGAGGACGAGGTGAAGGCCCTCCTCGACAAGAAAGTGCAGGTCGGAGCGCAGGAAGAGCGGACGTCGGTCGCGACCATCATGATCACGATCCTGCCCTACGTCATCTTCATCGGCCTCTGGATCTTCCTCTTCCGCCAGATCCAGGCGGGCGGGGCCAAGGCGTTCTCGTTCGGCAAGTCCAAGGCGAAGCTCCTCACGGGGGACACGCCCAAGGTGACGTTCGCCGACGTGGCCGGCTGCGACGAGGCCAAGGTCGAGCTGCAGGAGATCATCGAGTTCCTGCGCGACCCGCAGAAGTTCACGAAGCTCGGCGGACGCCTGCCCAAGGGCGCGCTGCTCGTTGGGCCGCCGGGCACGGGCAAGACGCTCCTCGCCAAGGCCGTTGCCGGTGAGGCGGGTCGTCCCTTCTTCTCGATGTCGGGTTCCGACTTCGTCGAGATGTTCGTGGGCGTGGGCGCCTCACGCGTGCGCGACCTTTTCGAACAGGGCAAGGCGCATGCGCCCTGCATCATCTTCATCAACGAGATCGATGCCGTCGGCCGCCATCGCGGTGCCGGTCTCGGCGGCGGGCACGATGAGCGGGAGCAGACGCTGAATCAGCTGCTGGTCGAGATGG
>JACMLI010000723.1 GCA_014379705.1 Gemmatimonadaceae bacterium | reverse complement strand
GCGTCGACGGAAGGGCTACCCGGTTCGCGCCTCGAGATGCTCGACGTGCAGCAACTCCATGAGCGTCGACACGTCATCCACCCCCTCGAGGTTCCGGACCATGGTCGCGACCTGGTCCTTCGCTTCAAGGGAGAGACTCCCTCCCGTCCACGCGTCGAAGGTCTTGATGTGGACGTTCAGGATCTTGTACCCGCCGGGCGCCCCGCGCCCCGGAAACGGGGAGCCAGCGTGACCATCGCACTCGCCGCTGGTAGGGTGCGGGCAGCATCGGCACCTTGCACCGCTGTCGCCGCTGCGCGGGCGACAAACGCGTGTCTCAGGAAATCGAAGTCCGTGTCGTGAGGCTCGACCTCGCCGCCCTGGCGGGCGTACTCGGCGATGCTGGCGAATGGGTCGGTCAGCGGGTCCGTCCAAAATGGGGCTTGTGCACGCCGGGAATCTCCCGTGCGTGCCACAGGCCAGCAAGCGCGACCCACTTTGCGCTCGGGCGGATCGGCGAGTACCTCTGAGGTGCGCACGGGGCAGTCCTTTACCGCAGGGGGTTCAGATGGTTCGCATGGTTCGAACGGTGCTGGTGCTTGCCGCCTTTGCGGTGCCGCTGCACATGGTGGCCCAGGGCGCGATCACTTCGCCCAGGACCGAGTTCGGGTCGAACTTCGGCGACGACTATTTCCTTGCGAACTACCAGCAGATCGCCGCGTACTGGGCCAGGCTCGATCGCGAATCGGATCGCATGGTCGTGCAGGAGATCGGCAGGACCGCCGAGGGCCGACCGCACCTGATGGCAGTCGTGACGTCGCCGGAGAACCATCGGCGACTGGAGCGCTATCGCGACATCTCACGCCGCCTCGCGCTTGCGGAGGGACTCACGGACCAGCAGGCCGAGGAACTCGCGCGCGAAGGCAAGGCGGTTGTGTGGATCGATGGCGGCCTGCACGCCTCGGAAACGCTCGGCGCCCAGCAACTCGGCGAAATGGTCTACCAGATGGTGAGTCGCGATGACCCCGAGACGCGACGCATCCTCGACGAGGTGATCATCCTTTTCGTCCACGCCAATCCCGATGGCAACGACATCGTCGCCGACTGGTACATGCGCCGTTCGGACCCGAAGCAGCGCACGCTGAGTGGGATCCCGCGCCTCTACCAGAAGTACATCGGTCACGACAACAACCGCGACTTCTTCGCCTCCACGCAGGCCGAGACCGAGAACATCAATCGGGTGCTGTACCACCAGTGGTCGCCGCAGATCCTGTACAACCACCACCAGTCCGGCCCCGCGGGCACGGTGGTGTGGTCGCCCCCGCTGCGCGACCCGTACAACTACAACCTCGATCCGGGCATCGTCCTGGGGTTCCAGGCGTTAGGCGCAGCGATGCACCAGCGGCTTGCCACAGAGAACAAGCCCGGGGCCACGATGCGATCCGGGGGCCCGTACGACGGCTGGTGGAATGGCGGCATCCGCAACACGGCCGCGTTCCACAACACCATCGCGATGCTCACCGAGATGATCGGGAGCCCCACGCCGTCGCGCATTCCGCTCGTCATGCAGCGACAGCTCCCATCGGCGGACCTCGCCTACCCGATCGCCCCGCAGGAGTGGCACTTCCGGCAGTCGGTCGACTACTCGGTCTCGCTGAACCGTGCGGTGCTCGATTACGCGGCGCGCATGCGGGAGAACCTGCTGCTCAACATCTACCGGATGGGTCGGCGATCGATCGAGCGCGGGAGCACGGACACGTGGACGCCCAACCCCAAGCGGCAGGCGGCGCTCACGGCAAAAATGGCGACCGCGCAGGGTGCCAGTGACGGGGGCCGCGACCTCACGAACTGGAATGAGCTGCGCAAGCCAGAGCTGCGCGATCCGCGTGGCTACGTCATTCCGCTGAACCAGCCCGACGTTCCGACCGTGACGACGTTCATCAACGCCCTGCGCGAGACTGGCATCGCCGTGCAGCGCGCCACGCGTGCCTTCGAGGTGCAGGGAAAGAGCTATCCCGCCGGATCGTACGTCGTCCTGACGGCGCAGGCGTTTCGCCCGCACGTGATCGACATGTTCGAGCCGCAGGTGCACCCCGACGTCTTCCCGATCCCGGGCGGGCCGCCGACGCCTCCGTACGACAACGCCGGCTGGACGCTTGCCTTCCAGATGGGGGTGCAGTTCGATCGCATACTCGAGGGCTTCACTGGCCCCTTCGAACCGATCACCGACTGGAACATCGCACCCCCGGCGGGCACGGTGACATCGCCCCCGGGCACAACCGGGTATGTGACGAGCCGGCGCGTGAACAACGCATTCATGGCCATGAACCGGCTCCTCAAGGCGGGAGAGCAGGTGACCCTCATGCGGGCCCCGCTCACCAGTGGCTCCACCACGTGGCCCGCGGGCACGATCCATGTGC
>JACMLI010000722.1 GCA_014379705.1 Gemmatimonadaceae bacterium | reverse complement strand
CTCGACCGACGGCTCGGCCACGAAGACCGGCTGAAAGCGACGCGCGAGGGCGGCGTCCTTCTCGATGTGCTTGCGGTATTCGTCGAGAGTCGTGGCGCCGACACAATGCAGTTCGCCGCGTGCCAGCGCGGGCTTAAGCATGTTGGACGCATCCATCGCGCCATCGGCCTTGCCGGCGCCGATCAGGGTGTGCAGCTCGTCGATGAAGACGACGATGTCGCCTTCGGCCGCCGAGATCTCGGACAGTACGGCCTTGAGGCGCTCCTCGAACTCGCCGCGGAACTTCGCGCCCGCGATGAGGGCGCTGAGGTCGAGGGAGATGAGCCGCTTGTTCTTGAGGCTCTCCGGCACGTCCCCGTTGACGATGCGCTGCGCGAGCCCCTCGGCGATCGCGGTCTTGCCGACTCCGGGCTCGCCGATGAGCACCGGGTTGTTCTTGGTGCGCCGCGAGAGGACCTGCATGACGCGGCGAATCTCCTCGTCACGCCCGATCACGGGATCGAGCTTGCCCTTTCGCGCCGCTTCGGTCAGGTCGCGCGTGAAGCGCGTGAGTGCCTGATACTTGTCCTCGGGCGTCGTGTCGGTCACGCGATGCGAGCCGCGCACCGCGGTGAGCGCCTCCAGCAACTCGGGGCGCGTGGCGCCGAGGGGGCCGAGGAGCGCCTTGCTCTCGGTGCCCTTGGTGTCGGAGAGCGCCAGCAACAGGTGCTCGGTGGAGACGAAATCATCTCCGAGGCCGCGCGCTTCCTCCTCGGCGCGATCGATCACGCCGTTCATCTCGCGGGACAGCGAGGGCTGCGCCTCCGACTGCTTCGGATAGCGGCCCATCTCGCGCTCCACCGCTTCGCGCAGCTTGGGCACGCTGACCCCGAGCTTCTGGAGCACCGGCACGACGATCCCCTCGTCCTGCGCGAGGAGGGCGTGCAGCAGGTGGAGGTCGTAGACGAGCGGATTGCCCTGCTTGCGGGCGATGTTGAGCGCCTCGTTCAGGGCCTCGGTCGTCTTCACGGTCAGGCGATCCGGATTGATCATCGGGAATCAGCGGGTAAGGGCTGCCTGGTCCTTCGCATGTCCAATGCTTGCAGTTCCTGCCGATCTGGCCGCGGGCTGACGCGACGGTTTCGAAAGCGGAAGCGGCGTTGTGCCGACGTGACAGGGCAGGCGATGAAGCTGGCAAGCGCGGACGGGAAACGAAAGCGCCCGGGCGAAGGAACGCCCGGGCGCTTGCGCATCCGCAAGTTCAGCGGATGACGATCATTTTTCCGATCATGACTCGACCGTCGACCTCGAGACGGTAGAGATAGATCCCTGACGATGCATCTCGTCCAGAGCTCGCGTGCTTCCCGTCCCAGAACGCCGTGTACTGCCCGCAACTGAGCGACAGCTCACGCACTGGTTCTCCTCCACCCGCCCCGTTCGATCCGCTCAATAACACCGGGATCGCAATCTGCTGCGTCAGCATGTTGTAGACACGCAGCGTCACCCGATAACGCCGGGCGGGGTCGGCACATTCTGGCGCCCCTCCGATGGCGAAGGGGATGGTCGTTTCCGTTGTGACCGGGTTCGGATAGTTCTGGCCTAGCGTAGAACCCGTGACTGCATCACTTCTCGACGACCGTTGCCCTGACTGTGCCTCAGTAACACGTGGAAGAAACGCGAAGCAAGCAAGCACGACGATCCGTGCTGCCCACCCTGACTTCATGATGCCTTTCTCCAGTCTGACAAAAGATGTAGGTGCCTGCTAACTCCTGTATTCGGTTGACGTTTGGACCTGCTGGCCGAACATAGAATTGGGGCCAAAACGTGTCAAGCAAGAACCACTGCAATTCCCGTCATCCAGTTCCCCCTTCGGCTCCGTCCGCCAGCCATACCCTGCCATCCCCGCGCCGTTCCGTGATACGACGGCGGTCACAGTACTCGAGGAGTGGCAATAGGAACTTGCGTGAAACACCGAGCACTTCCCTCAACTGCGCCGGTGCGTGCACCCGACCACCGCGCATAGTTCGCGCCAATTGACCGAGCCCAGCCTCGAGCGCCTCGGCGTGGTAGAAACGGTCAGGCTCCACCGCTACCACTTTCTTCTCCTTTTCGAGCATCCGCAGGAGTTGCAAGACATCCTTGCCACGCTCCGTCTTGAGCTCCGCTACGGACGGCGGCTCCATCCTGGCGGTCAGGAGACGCTCGACCAGCCAGGACTTCTCCGCCAGTGCGTCGACCGATACCTGCGGGCGCCAGCCGGTCTTTCGCACTACACCTGAGACCACTTCGACCCGTGCGAGGGTTGCCAGCCGAGCGATGACATGATCGACGATCGGGGCATACGGTCCCATTTCGGCGCGGAGTCGCGCCAGGGGTATTCCCTCGTCAATTCGATTGAGGTCATGGTACGCAACCACAGCCTTGACAACGGCCTCCTCAGCCCCGCGTACGTGGTCGCCGAGGTGCAGTCTTTCCTCGATCGACACAACTGAGCTCGCGCCGTCGACCAGCGACCGCGTGGCCGGAAAGTCCGTTCCCACCCTGATCGGCACCGCCACCTGCGCCAAGCCCGCAGGACCGGCGTCGCGCACGACGTCCTCCAGTCGGAGCACACCGTCGTCGCTCCAGGCGCGCGTCGGTCGGCGACGGCGGGCGGGCGCGGGATCGACCACCCTCCCGCCACCGATTGTCGAGAGGGGCTGACTGCGTCGCAGTATGAAGCGGTCACCGGCTCGAAGCACGAGCGGGGTCTCCGGGACGACCCGCGCCACGACCGGCCCACCTTCGCCGCCGACACCTGCCACCGGCACGACCCTGGCCGAGACTTCCGAGGTGCCAACGTGCAGGCGCAACCACTCCCGCGCTCGGAGCGGTGACGCCCCTGGGTCGAGGGTCACCTCGGCGAACAGGCGTTGCGACGCCTGCCAGGCCCCGGAACCAACCAGGACGCTTCCACGGGGCACGTCATCAACGTCTACACCCGCCAGTGCGATCGCCGTGCGTGCTCCCGGCGTCGACACCTCAACCTGATGCCCGTGTGACTGGATCCCGCGTACGCGCAGGACGCGGTCTGCCGGGAAGAGTCGAACCTCCCCGCCGATCGCCACCCGACCGCTCCACGTTGTCCCCGTGACAACCGTCCCGGTGCCCTTCACCGAGAAGGCGCGGTCCACGGGCAACCTGAAAACGTCGTCTGCGGCGCGGTCGCCGATTGTCCGAAGGCCCTCGGCGATGGCCACCTTGAGTTCGTCGATGCCCCGGCCGTCCTTTACCGAAGTCTCCACGATCGGGGCGTTCTCGAAGGACGTCCCGAGAACAAGGGTGCGAAGGTCTTCCTTCACCAGTTCGATCCAGTCCGCGTCGGCGAGGTCGCACTTCGTGAGCACCAGGATGCCGGAGCGCACCGCGAGCAGCGACAGGATCGAGAGGTGCTCGCGCGTCTGGGGCATGACCCCTTCGTCGGCCGCGACGATGAGCAGGCCGAGGTCCACACCGGTTGCGCCAGCCACCATGGCCCGGACGAAGGCCTCGTGCCCCGGTACGTCGACGATGCCGACGGTCCCGAGCCCGGGAAGTTCGAGGGGGGCAAAGCCCAGTTCGATCGTGATCCCGCGTCGCTTCTCCTCGGGCAGACGGTCGGTATCGACTCCCGTCAGGGCGTGCACGAGGGCCGTCTTTCCGTGATCGATGTGGCCGGCAGTCCCGACGATCATCTCGCGCTCACCCGCGGCTCGAGCGGACGCTCATGCGAAGCCCGCCTCCCAGGTGCCAAAGGCACGCAGTTCCACTCCTTCGGACACGTGATGCTGGATGAACTCGCGCAGGAGTCGTACGTGCGCGCGGCAGGAGCCGGCGTCTGGTGGGACGACCTCGGCGCCTGCCAGCCAACCGCGGAGCGTATCGCGCGCTTCGGGCGGGAGCCGACGCCCGCCCCGGACCTGGGTCTCGCACACACGGCACGTCGCCCCGCCCAGGCCGTGGCTGAACATCGCCGCCTCGGACGGCTCGATCACCTCATGACACGACGCGCATCGGTCCAGCACCGGGGTGAAGCCTAACGCGGCGATCACGCGCCACGCCGCGGCAAGTCCCTCCACGCGTGCCGCACCACCCGACTGGCGCGCCACCGCGTCGAGCGCACCAGTCAGCGCGTCGTACAGGTCACCGCGATCCTCCCCCGCCGAGCAACGCAAGGCAAGCTCGCAGAGCATCGACGCGGAGGAGAATCGGTCGAGGTCCATCGACAGCGCACCGCGGGCGTTCGTGACGTCGAACCCGGTGAGCTGCTGCAGCTCACGCCCATGGCGCACCTGCATCTCGGCGGTGCCACTCACGAACAAGTCGAGCGCGGCTCCGAAACGCTTGACCGAGCGACGCGCTCCCCGGGCGATGACCGACTGCACGCCCGTCTCCCGCGTGACGAGGCGGATGATCCGCGACGTCTCGAGGTAGTCGAACGTGTGCAGGACGAGCGCATCGGTCACCTGGAGAGCCATGCCCCAAGATAGCGCCCTACCGCCCCCACTCCGCGCGCAGCCCGGCGAACAGGTTGCGCCGGGGTGCCTGGAAATTGGCGACCTCGACGTACCTGACCCCGAAGACGTTGTCCGCCCGAACCACGAGGCGAACCGCCGTCGTCGCCGCGGCGGGGGTCAGGCGAACCTGCGCCCCCACGTCGAAGCGCGTATACGCGGCGAGCACCACGGCCGCCGCCGGGTATCCCGAGAAGTCCCGATCGTCGCGGCGACCAGTGCGCTGCGCCTGCACATCGAGGTTCGTGCGCGAACCCACGCGGGTCGTCCCGCCAATGGAGATGGTGCTCGACGGGCGGCGCAGGAGGCGTGAGCCGTTCACGAACGTTGCCCCCGGGCCGCTGTCAAAGCCCGCATTGTCGACCTGCGTCTCGAGGAAGGTGGCCCCCGCGCGCACCGTGGTGCTGCTGGTGGCCCGCACTTCGCCTTCGAGCTCCAGACCCTGGGCACGCGCCTCGGCCACGTTGAAGTACGACGGGTCGGTCGGTGAGAGGTACGTGTACTGGATCAGGTCACGGAAGCGCTGCGAGAACCACGTCGCGCTGACGTCGAGACGATCGCCGCGTCGGTCGATCGCGGCTTCCCAGCTCGTCGCGCGTTCGGGGTCCAGCCGCGCATTGCCGACCGAGAACCCAGTCGAGAACTGCTCGAAGAACGTTGGCGCCTTGAACGACGTGCCGAGGCCACCCCGCAGCCGCAGGCCCGCAGGAAGCGTGAGCGCTGCCGTCGCGCGGGCCGTGCGGAACGTGCCATAGACGTCGTTGCGGTCTATCCGCCCACCCACCGTGTACGATCCGCGATTGCCATGGCCCATGACCTGGGCGAAGGCCGCGCGCGTGTTGCGATCGGCCGCGAAGTGCGAACGCTCGAAGGCGTAGTTGGAGGAGTCACTCAAGCGCTGGTTCTCCCCTGCCCACTCGGCGCCGGCCACCACGGCATGGGTGGCGGTTGGGGCCCACTGCACGGTCGCGGCCAGCTGGCGGCGCCGCATCGAGCCCTGGCTCCGGTAGGTGTGGAGCCCGAGGGTGTCAGCGGGGCCATCGGCCCCATCGTCGGTGCGACCGGCGGCGTCGAGCCAACCGCCGGAGAGGCGGGCCACGATACGGCTGCCTAACGGGCGCTCGGCATCGAGGACGAGCGACGAGCGACGATCCTCGCGCGCCGCGTTGCGGTCGACGACGTTGCCGGCGCCGTCGGTGGGGTAGGCAAAGCTGTTGTCGACATGGCGAAAGGCGAGGCTCGCGGGGGTTCCCCCGGCCAGCGTCAGGCGTGCCCCCGCTAGCGTGTTCTCGTAGCGATTGTTGAAGGCGAGGATCCCGTCCGTCGCGTGCCGGGCCACCGAGGCGCTCGCTCCGAGTCTCCCGGCAATCAGGGATGCACCGCCGTCGAAGACAGAGCTACCGTAGCTCCCGCCCCCCGCCGAGAGGTGCACCGCGGGCCCGCGGGCCCGGCGCGTGAACACCTGGACGACGCCGCTCACGGCGTCGCTTCCGTGTACCACGCTGGCGGGGCCGCGCACCACTTCGATGCGCTCCACGTCGTCGAGCGTGAGGGCGGCCAGGTCCACCGAACCTCCCGGGTCGTTCATCGCGACGCCGTCGATGAGCACCTTGGTGTAGTCGCTTTCACCGCCGCGGGTGAAGACGCTCGCCTGCCCACCAAACGATCCGCTGCGGGCGATCGAGAGGCCGGGGACGCGGCGCAGGACGTCGATCACGTGCGTCACCCCGGCCGCGCGGAGGACGGCGGCGTCGATCACCGTGACGGTGGACGTGACCTGCGCGATCGGCACCGGCACGCGATCGGCCGTGATGACGATGCGCGGGAGCGACGTCGAGTCGCGCGCGTCCTGGGCAGCGAGCGCACCTCCAACGAACATCGCGGCAACGAACAACGAGACAAGGCGAATCATGATGACAGATGGCAGGTGGCAGATGGCAGGACACACTTCAGCATCGGGGTATTCTCTTTCCTACCGATGTCTTCGGAGCGGGACGAGCATTGGTGATCCGACGGCGGGATCGCGACTGACGACCAGCGGCCACTGATAGACCCGTTCGAGGACCTCGCCGCGCATCACCTCGGCGGGGTCCCCGAAGGCGGCGACCGTGCCTGACGAGAGCAGGCCGACGCGCGACGCGAAGCGGGCCACGAGGTTGAGCTGGTGGCTCACGACGAGCACCGTGCGGCCGCGCCCGGCGAGGGCGTCCAGCAGTTCGAAGCAGGCCATCTCGTGCGCGATGTCGAGGAAGGTCGTGGGTTCATCGAAGACGATGGCCGGGGTGTCCTGGGCCAGCGCGCGGGCCACGCGCACGCGCTGCCACTCCCCGCCGGAGAGCTCGTCGGTCGTGCGATCCAGGAACGGCTGGACTTCGGCCTCCTCGATCGCGCGCGCGATCGCGGCCGGGCCGGCGCGATCGACGGTGCTCCACAGTGGCAGGTGTGGGTGGCGGCCGAGGGCGATGTAGTCGCGCACGGAGAGCGGAAACACCGGCTCCTCGCGCTGCGACACGACCGCGACGCGCCGGGCGATCTCGCGGCGGTCCAGATGTGTCGCGTCGGCATCCTCGACGAAGATCGAGCCCGACGCGACGGGCACCCGGCCGAGCAGCGCGCGAACGAGCGTGCTCTTGCCGCTCCCGTTAGGCCCGGCGATGGCCGTGATGGCGCCTGCCGGCGCATCGAACGACACGTGGTTTACCGCTGGCTCGGCGGCACGCGGATATCGCACCACG
>JACMLI010000721.1 GCA_014379705.1 Gemmatimonadaceae bacterium | reverse complement strand
TGCCGCACGTAGAGCCGTGGTGGCGGGGCGGAACCACCGGCGCGATGGACCGCGGCGTACATGCGGGCCGCGCGACGCACCTCACCGGCATTGAGGCGATTTTCAGCGAGGAGCAGGTAGAAGGCGCGGCGCTCGTCGGGGTCCCCGCGCACCGCTGCGAAGGCAGGTCGAATGAGGGGATCGGCGTGCGCCGGTTGCACCGTGTCGAGGTAGACGAGGGCCTTGCCTCGCGTCGCACGGATCTCCCCGGCGCTGTCATTGGAGCGGCGGAACTCGGCGATGGCGCGATTGTAGGCGGGAATGGCTTCGGCAAAGCGTCCGGCAAGGCGCAGCGTCTCGGCGCGGGCATGGAGCAGTGCTGGCACGGCATCGAGCGCATCGGCCGGGAACTGCTCGAGCCATGCGGCGAGGGCATGATGCCGCCCGTTGGCCAGCATCGGCGTGGCGATTCCCGTGAGCAGGGACGCTGCGCCCGTGTAATCACCCGCTGCGAGCAGGTGGTGCACGGCCTCGTCAGGCTCCGCGACCGAGCGGTAGAACGCGGCCGCGCGTTCGTGCAGGTGGCGCCGCCGGCCCGAGTCGACGCCCGAGCGGCGCAGGAGAAAGTCGCCGAAGAGCTTGTGATACCGGAAGGACGCGTCGCGCGTGACGAACAGCGATTGCCGCTCGAGGGAGCGTAGGAGTTCGGACGAATCGGCGATCTCGAGGGTGAAGTCGCAGGCCTGCGGGTCGAGGCGACGGAGAGAGGCGCTCTCCCCGAGGAAGCGTTGCATCGCGGCCGGCTGGCGCAGGAAGACCTCGTCGGCGAGGTAGTCGAAGAGGAGCTCGGAAGGGCCCGGGATGCGGCGGAGCAGGGTCTCGAGTGCACCGGCATCGGCGCCGGCGAGTCCGTCGCTCACCATCTGGAGGGCGATCGGCCATCCCTCGGTCTCAGCGGTGACGGCGCGGGCGTCGTCGAGGGTGAGGGCGTGCGATTCGCGGTGCGAAAAGAGGGCAACGACTTCGTCGGCGGTGAACGCGAGGTCGGAACGTGTGACCTCGAGCATCTCGCCCGACGCGCGCCATCGCGACCGATTGCGCAGCGACGGCATGGTGCGCGCCGTGATCACCAGGTGCAGGTGCGGCGGCATCGTCTCGACGAGGCGGTCGACGATCGCGTTCACCTCGGGCACGTTCACGCTGTCGTAGTCATCGAGGACGAGGATGGTCTCGGTCGTCAGGCGGTCGAGGAGGTCGTTGCTCAACGCGTCCGCGACGGCGCGCCAGGCGCGCGGCGACCGGGCGAGTTCATCGAGCGAGGCGAGGGCGTCGTCACCCGCGCCCGGAAAGAGGGCCTGCAGCGCGTGGATGAGGTGTCGCAGGAAAGTGCGCGGATCGGCTTCGGGATCGCCGACGTGGTACCACATGTGCGGATGCGACGATGCGGCGAGCCAGGACGCGACCGCGGTGGTCTTGCCGTAGCCGGCCTCGGCTTTCACCACGGTGAGCGGGTAATCGAGCACTCGCTCGAGCGCGCTGTGCACGCGCGGGCGCGGCACGATCTGCGATCGCAGCCGCGGGGGGACGAACCTCGTTCGGACGACCAGGTCGTCAGTCACCCTTAGTCGCTCCCGGATGGCAAACGACACTGGGCCCCGGAACTACGCTTCGCTTCGTCCGGGGTGACACTCTCTGTCGTTGACGCGGGGGTCATTCAACGCAAATAGCCGTCGCGTAACGAGCGAGTCAAGTCGTTGGGACTCAACGACAAAGGGCGCTCGCACGGCTGTCAGTGTAACGCCCCTGTAGCGCCGGTCGCGCAAACTCTTCTCACGATCACCTCGCCTCGCGGGGCATGCTGGCGCATCCAACCTGCTGGCGCTATGGCCCCTCCCCGTCCCACTGTGCTCCAAGGAGCTGCAGCCCATGAAACGATCCTCTCGTCTGTTCAATTCCAAGGGGCGCCTCTGGGCCGCGTCCCGCTCAGTCGTTGTCGGAGTGGTCGCATGGCTCTCCGCGAGCGCGCTGGGAGCGCAGGAAGCCACCGGGCGCATCGCTGGCCTCATCACCAATGACGGTGGAGCGCCCCAGGCCGGCGCGCAGGTCTCGGTGGTGGGCACGCGACTCAGCGCGGTATCGGGCACGGACGGCCGCTATCGAGTAACGAGTGTCCCGGCCGGGTCCCATGAGCTCAGGATCCAGCGACTCGGCCTGAAGGTTCGCTCGCTGAATGTCACCGTCACCGCCGGCCAGGAAACCACCGCGGACGCCACGCTCGAAACGGCGACCGTCACCCTGGGCGGCGTGGTCGTGTCGGCCTCCCGCCGGACCGAGAAGATCACCGACGCACCCGCGACGATCACGGTCATCGGCCCCGAGCTCCTCGACCAAACTGTCGGCAACACCTTTGCCTCGGCGCTCAAGGAAGCCAAGGGTCTCGACTTCATCCAGGTCGGGATGACCAGCGTGGCGATCAACGCCCGCGGCTTCAACTCGGCGTTCAACAACCGCTTCCTGATGGTGGAAGACGGTCGCATCTCGGTGATCCCGGAGAGCGGCCTGCCGATCGGGGCCCTGACGCCGACGGCCAAGGTGGACCTCGCCAGCATGGAAGTGCTCGTCGGACCTGGCTCGGCGCTCTACGGCCCGGACGCGTCCAACGGCGTGTTGTCGATGGTGACGAAGGACCCGCGCCAGTTCCAGGGCACGACGATCGAGGTGAGCGGGGGCAGCCGCAGCTATCGCGACCTGCAGGCTCGTTATGCGGGCGTCGCCGGCAACTGGGGCTTCAAGGTCGCCGGTGAGTACCAGGCGGCCGACGACTGGGAGAACGTGCTGTCGTACAACGCCGGCGGCACGATCGTCCCGAAGGGCACGGCCGGGTCGGTGACCGAATCAGCCCTCAAGGACGCGATCAACTGGAACACCGGGGTCGTGCGCGGTTCCAGCGCCCTCGTCTACTATCGCGGCAACCAGCGCGGCGAGATCAGCGGCGGCATGAGCCGCACCGACAACGTGGCGCAGACCAACGTTGGCCGGAACCAGCTGCGCGACTGGGACTACAACGTCCTGCAGGCGAAGTACAGCACGCCGCACTGGTACCTCAACGCCTACCGCACGCAGTCGAAGAGTGGCTCATCGTTCGCGCTCAACCGCTACGCCGGTGCCCAGCTCAATGCGGCCAACGCGAACCTCTCGGCGGACTCGCTGCGCAAGCTCAGCGATTGGCCGTCGGATGGACGCATGATGGCGGCTGAGCTCCAGGGCAACTACGCCCTCCCGGCGCTGCTCAACACGCACGTGGTGTTCGGCGCCCAGGTGCGCAGGGACGCGGTGAGCAGCAAGCGCCAGTGGCTCACCGACCGCATCACCAATGAAGACGTGGAGCTGTCGCAGAAGGGGGTGTACGCGCAGGCGACGACGCCCCTTGGCCAGTACCTCGATGTCGTCCTCGCCGGCCGCCTCGACGATCCGGAAACCTACGACGCGCAGGTGAGCCCCAAGGCCGGCCTCGTGATCAAGCCGGCGGCCGACCACGCCTTCCGCGTCACGTTCAACCGCGCCTACAAGTCCCCGACGATCCTCCAGACCGAGTTCTTCATTCCGGACTGGACCTCGGTCATCTCGATCTACGGCAACACGACGGGTTTCACGATGAAGGACGCGAATGGTGCGACGCGCGCGACCTTTGCGGCCCTCGAGCCCGAGGTGAACCGCACGTGGGAGTTGGGCTACAAGGGCGTCGTGCAGCAGCGCCTCTTCGTGGACGGCACGTACTTCCGCTCGAAGTACAAGAACTTCATGAGCCCGCTGACGATCATCGGCAACCCGTTCGCCACGGCCGCCGCCGGGGGCGCAACGTTCGCCTCGCCTAACGCCAATCCGGGCAACCGCATCCCGGTGAACGCACAGGGCCGCATCGTGAACCAGGCGAACGTCACGCCGATCGTGCTCACGTACTACAACCTCGGTGATGCGACGGTCTCCGGGGCCGATCTCGGCGTCTCGGCCGTGCTCACGCCGCGCTTCGACGTCCGTGGCACGCTCTCCACCGTGAAGATCGATGACCTCAAACTTCCGGTTGGCGGGAGCCTCGAGGCCACGGCGCTCAACTCGCCGACCACCAAGTGGACCCTCGGCGCCACGGCGCACAACCTGGCGGGCGTCACGGCCGGCGTCACCTACCGCAACGTCCTCGGCTACTACTTCCGCTCCGGTACGAACACGGGGGTCATCCCGACCTTCGGTACACTCGACGCATCGCTGTCGTACAAGCTGCCGAGCCAGTTCCGGGATGCCACGCTGCAACTCAGCGTCGCCAACATCCTCGGCTGCACGTCGGAAAACGTCACGTACTCCACCCCGGTCGTTACGGCGCCTGCCGTGGCGCAGCCCAACAGCCGCATCGCGAACCGCGACAAGGGGTGCGGCTTCGGCCGCAAGCACGTCGAGATGATCAACATGCCGCAGATCGGCACCATGGTGTTCATGGGCCTGCGGTACCACCGGTGAACGTCGGGTCGCTCCTGACGCGGCACGCGCAGTACCGCCCCGGGCACCTCGGGGTGGTCTGCGGCACGCATCGCTTGACGTTCGCCGAGGTGGACGCGCGGGTGAATCGCCTGGCCCACGCGTTGTCGAGGCTCGGCCTTCGGAAGGGCGATGCGCTCGCGCTGATGCTGCCTAACGGCCTCGAGCTCCTCGACGCCTACCGTGCCTGCGCGCTGCTTGGACTGGCAGCGGTGCCCTTGAGTCCCTTGCTGCGCGGGGCGGGGCTCGTGACGCTGCTGCGCGATTCGTCGGCGAGCGCCGTCATCGCGTCTCCCGATGCCGTCGAGGCGCTGGACGTGGCGCGCCGGGAGCTGGGCGAGCTGCGCGGCGACCGCTGCATCCTCACCGTGCGGAACGGGCATACGCGCTACCTCGACTATTCGGCGTTCGTCGAGGGCATGCCGACGCATGCGCCCGACGTTGTCGACGTGAGCGGCCGCGACGTCTTCAACATCATCTATTCGAGTGGCACGACGGGGCAGCCCAAGGGCATCGTGCTCACCCATGAGGTGCGGGCGCGGTACGCGTCGCTCTTCGCCGCGCAGTTCCGCATCACCCCGGAGAGCGTGGTGTTGCACGCGGGGTCGCTGGTGTTCAATGGCGCCTTCGTGACGCTGATGCCGGCCTGGCTCACCGGGTGTCGGTACATCCTGCACGAGCGCTTCGACGCGGCCGCGTTCCTCGATACGGTGGAGCGCGAGCAGGTCACGCACGTGATGCTCGTCCCGTCGCAGATCGTGGCGATCCTGGGCGCGCCCAACTTCAGCGCGCGCAAGCTCCAGTCCCTCCAGATGTTCTGTTCCGTTGGGGCGCCGTGGCATCGCGAGCACAAGGAGAAGGTGCTCGAAGCGATCCCCAACTCCTGCTACGAGCTCTACGGCTTGACCGAGGGCTTCATCACCGTCCTCGATCGCACGGACTTCAGGGCGCACATCGAATCGGTGGGGACGCCGATCCCGTTCAGCGAGATGCGCCTCGTGAATGAGGAGGGGCGTGCGGTGGCGCCTGGCGTCGTCGGCGAGATCGTCGGGCGTTCGCCACTGATGATGGCCGGCTATCATCGGCAAGCCGACCTCACCGCCGCTGCCGTGCGCGATGGCTGGCTGCACACCGGTGACCTCGGCATGGTCGACGCCGATGGCTTCCTGCACCTCGTCGACCGCAAGAAGGACATGCTCATCTCCGGTGGCGTGAACGTGTACCCGCGCGACATCGAGGAGGTGGCGACGCGCCACGCCGACGTGCGCGAGGTCGCCGTCTTCGGGATCCCGAGCGAGCAGTGGGGCGAGTCGCCGATGGCGGCCGTGATCCTGCGCGACGGGGCGACCCTCAGTGGGGAGGAACTCAAGGTGTGGATCAACGCCCGGGTGGCCGCACGCTACCAGCAGCTGCGCGAGGTCGTGATCGTCGATGACTTTCCGCGGAGTACGGCGGGGAAGACGCTCAAGCGCTCCCTGCGGGAGCAGTTCGCGGCGTCAGGCAGCGGTCATCACGAGGTGTCCCGATGACCCACACGGCGAGTGCCGCCACGACGGAGCATCGGGTCACCTGCAATGGCATCGAGCTTTTCTACCTCGATCTCCCAGGCGAGGGACCGCCGGTGGTCCTGCTTCACGGCCTGTCCTCCAATGCGCACGCCTTCAGCGGGCTTGTCTCTGCAGGCTTGAGCCCGGCCTTTCGCCTCATCGCGCCCGACTTGCGCGGCCGGGCGCGGAGCGGGAAGCCA
Source organism: Gemmatimonadaceae bacterium (assembly GCA_014379705.1). Classification (GTDB taxonomy): domain Bacteria; phylum Gemmatimonadota; class Gemmatimonadetes; order Gemmatimonadales; family Gemmatimonadaceae; genus RBC101. Next base: position 5,846 of record JACMLI010000721.1, on the reverse strand, counting down.
GAGACCGGTTACGGAATGCCGGAACACGCTGCCGACGTCATCGCGCTCCTCGACCATCTCGGCCTGGAGCGCGTGGTGCTCGCCGGGCATTCGTTCGGTGGCTACCTCGCGATCTACATCGCCGCGACCTTCCCGGAGCGCGTGGAGAAGCTGGTTGTGATCGACGCGGCCATCACCTCGCATCCGCGCATCGGCCTCGCTCTCAAGCCGTCGCTCGACCGCCTGACGAGGGTCTCTCCGTCTGCGGAGGCGTACCTGGAAGAGATCAAGCGTGCCCCGTACATGGACGGGGTGTGGGACGAGGACGTCGAGCGCTACTTTCGCGCCGAGTTGTCGAGGAACGAGGACGGGAGCGTGCAGGCGACGACGAGTGCATCGGCCGTGGGGCAGGCCGCCATGGGACTCGCCATGGAGCCCTGGCTCCACCATGTGCAACACGTGAGGCAGCCGACCCTCGTGCTCAACGCGCTCGGGTCGTATGGTCCACCGGGCACGCTGCCCTTGATCGACGAGATCAGCGCCCGCGCCACCGCCCGCGCCTTTCCCGATGCGACGTACCTGCTCGTGCCTGGGAATCACATCAGCATGGTGTTCGGAACGGCAGGGGCGGTGGTGAAGCAGGAGATCGAGCACTTCATCCGTACCGACATAAATGGCCGCACGTCTCGAGGGTAAGGTCGCGCTGGTCACCGGCGCGGGGCGCGGTATCGGTCGCGCCATCGCGTGCAAGCTGGCCAGCGATGGCGCGCGCGTCGTCGTGAACGACATGGACGAGGCCCCGCTCGCCGAAACGCTGGAACTGGTGCGCGCCGCGGGCAGCGACGGCACGGCGGTTCCCGGAAGCGTTACAGAGGCTGGCTTCGCGGACCGTTTCGTGGCGGCGGCCCTCGACGCTCACGGTGGGCTCGACATCATCGTCAACAACGCCGGCTTCACCTGGGACAGCGTGATCCAGAAGATGACCGACGAGCAGTTCGCGGCGGTCATGGACGTGCACGTCACGGCACCCTTTCGCATCCTGCGCGCGGCAGCGGAGCCGATCCGTCGGATGGCCAAGGAGGAAGCGGCCGCCGGACGCGAGGTGTTCCGCAAGGTCGTGAACATCTCGTCCGTGTCGGGCCTCGGCGGCAATGCGGGCCAGGTGAACTACGCGACGGCGAAGGCCGGCATCGTGGGCATGACGAAGACGCTTGCCAAGGAGTGGGGGCGCTACAAGGTCAACGTGAACTGCGTGGCCTTTGGCTTCATCCAGACGCGCATGACGCAGGCGCTCGATGCGACCAGCGCTCCGGTGCAGGTGGCGGGGCGCGAGATCCGCTACGGCGTGCAGCCCGCCATGATCGAGGCCCTCGAAACGAACCAGATCCCGCTGGGGCGCCTGGGCACCGTGGAAGACGCGGCCAATGGCGTGTGGCTCTTCTGCACGCCGGAGTCGGACTACATCTCGGGACAGGTGATCACGGTCGGGGGAGGGATCACCTTCTGACCGCGGGCATCCTGGATACGCCGGCCGTCGGCGAAGGGACGGCGAGCCTCGAGCGCGCCACGATGCGGCGCGTGAGCGTGCGGCTCATGCCGTTCCTCTTCGTCCTCTACATCTTCAACTTTCTCGATCGCACCAACGTCGGGCTCGCGGCGTTGCAGATGAACGACGAGCTCGGGTTCAGCTCGGCGGCGTTCGGCTTTGGGGCCGGTGTGTTCTTCATCGGCTACAGCTTGTTCGAGGTGCCGAGCAACCTGCTGCTGATTCGCGTCGGGGCGCGACGATGGATTGCCCGCATCATGATCTCGTGGGGCTTCCTCGCCGCGGCCATGATGTTCGTGCGAACGCCGGAGCAGTTTTACGTCATGCGATTCCTCCTCGGGGTCGCAGAAGCCGGGTTCTTCCCGGCGATCCTGTACTACCTGAGCCAGTGGTATCCCGCCGCCATGCGCGCGCGGTCGCTCGCGTGGTTCATGATCGCGATCCCGCTGTCCGGTGCCCTGGGCGGTCCGTTAGGCACGTGGCTCCTGGGGTTCCACGGCGCGGGTGGGCTGAGCGGGTGGCAATGGCTCTTCCTGGTCGAGGGGATCCCGTCGGTGCTGCTGGGCTTCGTGGTGCTGCGCTACCTGACGGAGCGCCCCGAGGAGGCACACTGGCTCCCGGCGCCTCAGCGCGCCTGGCTGATCGAGCGCCTCGCCCGTGATCGCGACGGTTCGGCGGCAGCCCACGGCTTGCCTCCCCTGCGTGCCCTCGCGCATCCCCTCATCTGGCTCGCCGCGATCCCCGAACTGCTCGTCACGACGGCCGGGTATGCGTACGTGTTCTGGGGGCCGACCCTGATGAAGGAAAGCCTGCAGCTCACCGTGATGCAGATGGGGTGGCTCATCACCGCGGTGGCGATCCTCTGCGCGATCGCCCTGATCCTCGTGGGCATGAGCTCGGACCGGCGCGGTGAGCGTGTGCTGCACGCCGCCGCGTGTGCGATGGTCGTGTCGATCGCGTGCCTTGGCGCGGCGCTCCTTCCCGACCCGACCGCGAAGATGGGCTGCCTCGTGGTGATGCAGGTGGCGGTGATCGCCTTCCTCGCCCCGTTCTGGACGCTGCCGACCATCCTGCTCAGCGGGAGCTCGGCGGCCGTGGGGATCGCGTTGGTGAACTCGATCGGGAACGTGGGTGGCTTCATCGGTCCGACGCTGATCGGCTTTCTCAAGGACACGACGGGGCACGACAACGGTGCCTTCTATACGCTCAGCGCGATGGCCTTCGTGGCGTCGCTGATCTGCGTATCGATGCGATGGAGCCCGTCGATCCGGGAGTCGCGGGGCACCTGAGCCTGCCGTTCGGCGTGCCTGTACACGGCGGCGGGGCGGCCGCACTGTTCAGGTATCCAGGAGGCTCATGGTCGATCCGAACGTCCCCCCCACGCTCAAGGTGCTGGTGTTCTCCGCGTCGCTGCGTGCGGGCTCCCTCAACACCAGGCTGGCCCACCTCGCAGCGCGCGTGGCGCAGCAGCAGGGTGCGACGGTCGACGTTGCCTCGATGCGCGACTTCGACGTGCCCTCGTTCGACGGTGACGTCGACGCTGCGTCCGGGCCTCCAGCTGGCGCGCAGGAGCTTCGTCGGCGCCTCCTCGACAACGACGCGTTCATCATTGCGTCGCCGGAATACAACGCGTCGATGCCGGGGGTGCTCAAGAACCTGATCGACTGGACCTCGCGCTTTCGTCCACAGCCTTTCGACGCGCGGCACGGCCTGCTGATGTCGGCGTCTCCGTCCCTCAGTGGCGGCAATCGTGGTTTGTGGTCGCTGCGGATGCCCTTCGAGCACCTCGGTGCGCGCATCTTTCCGGACATGTTTTCGCTGGCCATGGCGCACAAGGCGTTCGATGGCGAGGTGCTCGCCGACGCGGCGTTGCAGAAGCGATTCGAGATGAACGTGCAGGCCTTCCTCTCGCTCGCCGAAGCCGCGCGCCACTATCCGTGCATCAAGCGGGCGTGGGTCGAGTTCCTCGGCGAGCCTCCCGGCGCAGGGCTCGACCGGGTGGACGAGGTCGTGCAGGTCGCGCCGTGACGGTTCCGGCCGAGGTCTGGCTTCGTGGCCCGATCTCGGGGATCACGCCGCTGTTGCAACCGGCGGCGCACGCCTTGGTGCAGGTGCAGGAGGACGTGATGCCACTGGTGGCGACGCTCACGCCCGAGCAGCTGTGGGCACGGCCGGGCGGCGTCGCCGCAGTAGGCTTCCACGTGGCGCACCTTCCGGGGAGCCTGGACCGCCTGCTCACGTATTCGCGCGGCGCGGCACTGAGCGACGATCAGCTGCTGGTGCTCGCGGGCGAGCGCTCGATCCACGCCAACCAACCCTCCGCGGCCGACCTGCTGCAACGGTTCACGAGCGGCTTCGAGGGGGCCATCGCCTACCTGCGGACCGTCGATGAAAGGAGCCTCGCTATTTCGCGCGAAGTCGGTCGCAAGCGCCTGCCCTCGACGACGCTCGGGCTCATCTTCCACGCGGCGGAGCATTCCTCGCGGCACGCGGGACAGATCGTGACGCTCAGCGCCATCGTCCGCGCGATGTCCTGACCCCAGCGGTGCATGCGGTGAAATGACACGGCCGGCCATGGAATGGTGATGGGCGGGGGCCGGTGGGGCGGTATGGTGCTGGTGTGTCACGACTGCTCGACCAGGTCAGCGCGGCGATTCGCACGCGCCACTACAGTCCGCGCACCGAACGGGCGTACCGGGGTGGATCATCCGGTACGTCCGTTTCTGCGGCATGCGGCACCCGCAGTGTGGGGATCGCGTGGAAGGCGCTCGTGAACCGTGTGCGGGCGCTGCGTGCGCGATCCCGTGCACGCGAGCACGATCCAACTCGCCACTACCACCGCGGGACTGGCGAGTGGGGTCAACTACCGAGTGACTGCCCACACTGTCCGGCATTCGTCCGCCGCGCAGCTGCTGCGGAACGGTTATGACATCCGCACCGTGCAGGAACTCCTGGGCCACACGGACGTGGCGACGACCAGGATCTCCCTGCACGTGCTCGATCGCGGTCCGGGCGTCAAGAGTCCATGGGATCACTTTCCGGCGTCGGGTCCTCTAGCAACCCCCGCTTGCCCGCCATTTCTCTTATCAACAGTTCCCCGCGCACAAATAATCGGCAGCAAACTCGCTTCCGACAGCGCCCAAGCCGGGGCGCCACAGGCGCTTGCGCCTCGTCTTGCTGATCGTGCCCCGCCATCTTATTCTGCATGAAGAGCGCACGATGAGTCCGCGACCGTCACAACACGCCCAGTTATGTTCGAGCTAATACACGCTAGCCGGGTGCACCACCTACTCGACATGGAGAGTGCCAAATGGTTCAGCTATACGACGCCGAGCGGGGAACACGGCTGGGCGAGATCAGCGACGCGCAGCTCCAGCGCCTCATGGATTCGCTCGAAGAGGAGTCTGCGACCGACCAGGATTATTACCTCACCGCGGAGACCATTGACATGCTCGAGGGCGATGGCGCGGATGCCGGATTGGTCGGTCTGCTCCGGGAGGCGCTCGTGGGGCGCGCGGGAATGGACGTTCGCTGGGCTCGGGAGTGACCGCCAGACCCGGACGCACCGGCTAACGAGTCGTTGCAGCTGACGAAGGCGCGGAAATGTCCTCACGGCGGCCGAGATCACGTTCGCGCCTTCGCAGCTGAACTCTGGCGTTAGGCCGCGAAGAGAAGGAAATGAGGGGGTCAGCATTCAGGCGGCCTCTCGCCATCTCGCGTCTGGGCGCGGGGGAGAGTTGGTCTGCCCACCGGCCCGGTGCGCCGGAATCGAAGCGCCGGGCACTCGAGATTCCGACCGAAACGTTGGGTGGCGCGCCCGAGTCGGTGCGCAGGGGCCGTCTATATAGGTGGGCGCACCTAGCCCGGCCCCGCCCTGTCGCTGTTCGCTCCCGAATTGAGCAACCGGGGACATAGGTAACAGAGTCTTCCGGGAACATGGGTAACACTCATCCCCGGGTGAGGGTGCCCGTCCGCTCGTTGATCCGAGTGAGGAGCACGTGACAGAAGTACACGGACGCACGCTCGGGCTCGGCGGTCATCGCCACGTTGGTGGCGCGTCGTCGGTGCCTCGGGAATGCTGAAGTGAAGAAGGCCCTGCTACGGAGCAGGGCCCTCATCTCCCTGGGACACAGGCACGACGAAAGTCCAGTTGGGTGCGGGTGTCACGAAGTTTCCCACTCAATGATTGCATGAGTGCTTGCGCACGTCGCCGCAGCACCGGGGTACACTTGCGGCCCTCACTGTCTATCACCCCATTCCAAGGCGCACACATGAGCATCTTCGGCAGGATCTGGGACCGCATCACCGGACAAGGCGACAC
>JACMLI010000720.1 GCA_014379705.1 Gemmatimonadaceae bacterium | reverse complement strand
GACACGCGTCGTCACGGGGGTCGGCGTACCGCAGCTCACCGCCGTCATCGACGCAGTGTCGGGCGCCGGCGACGTACCGGTGATCGCCGACGGCGGCATCAAGTACTCTGGCGACATCGTGAAGGCCCTGGCGGCGGGCGCCTCGAGTGTGATGATGGGGTCGATGCTTGCCGGCACGGAGGAGTCGCCGGGCGAGTCGTTCCTCCTCGAGGGACGCCGCTTCAAGATGATCCGCGGCATGGGCTCCCTGTCGGCGATGCAGGACGGGTCTGCCGACCGTTACTTCCAGGAGGGAGAGCTCTCCCCGAAGAAGCTCGTGCCGGAGGGCATCGAGGGGCGCGTGCCGTACAAGGGCCCGGTCGGGGACGTGCTGTTCCAGATGGTGGGTGGGTTGCGCAGCGGCATGGGCTACGTGGGATGCGGGTCGATCGAGATCCTGCGCACGGAGGCCCAGTTCGTCCGCATCACGGCGGCGGGCTTGAGGGAGTCCCACCCCCACGACGTGCAGATCACGCGCGAGGCGCCCAACTATTCCTTGTAAGGGCCAACAGACGAATTACGGGAGTTACCAGCAGTACGAGAAGCACGGGAGGCACGGGTCAACAACTCGTGCCTCTCGTGCTTCCCGTACTGCTCGTGATTCTCGTGATTCTGGTTTTCGGGGCCGGGGAGGGCGTGAAACGCCGGCACCGGTGATGAAATGGCGTGCGCGCAAACGGCTCGTTTTCTTGACATTTCCATCGCGAGAGGGGCAGTTTGCCCGCTCCCCGAACGACGCCCTCCCGGGCGATCGACCAGCGATCGCCCTTCACATGATCACCGGAGACTCCCGACATGGGACTTTGGTCGAAGAAAAGCCTTGACCTGTTGATGCGTGAGGCCGATGGGACCGGCGAAGCCGTGACCCTCAAGCGCACCCTCGGCGCCCTCAACCTCACGCTTCTTGGCATTGGCGCCATCATCGGCGCGGGCATCTTCGTGCTGACCGGCACGGCGGCCGCCCAGTACGCCGGTCCGGCCATCGTCCTGTCCTTCGTCCTCGCGGGCCTCGGGTGCCTCTTCGCAGGACTCTGCTATGCAGAGTTTGCGTCGATGATCCCCATCGCCGGCAGCGCCTACACCTACGGCTACGCCACCCTCGGCGAGCTCGTGGCGTGGATCATCGGCTGGGACCTCATCCTCGAGTACCTCTTCGCCGCGTCCACCGTGGCGGTGGGCTGGTCGGGATACTTCACCGCCTTCATGCGGGACTACGTGGGCGTGGACATGCCGGCGGCCCTGACCACCGCACCGTTCGCCGTCCAGGGAACGCACACGCTCGTCCGGACGGGAGCGATCATCAACCTGCCCGCGATGCTCCTCATCGGGCTGCTCACGACGCTCCTCGTGATCGGCATCTCGGAATCGGCGAAGCTCAACAACATCATCGTCTTCGTGAAGGTCACGATCGTCTTCCTCGTGATCGGCTTCGGCTTCATGTACGTCACGCCGTCGAATTGGACGCCGTTCATCCCGGAGAACACCGGCACCTTCGGCCAATTCGGGTTCTCCGGCATCGTGCGCGGCTCCGCCGTGATCTTCTTCGCCTACATCGGATTCGACGCCGTCTCCACCGCGGCGCAGGAGGCGAAGAATCCACAACGCGACCTGCCGATCGGCATCCTCGGGTCCCTCGCGATCTGTACGGTGCTGTACATCCTGATGGCGCTGGTCATGACGGGTCTCGCGAATTACACCGAGCTCAACGTGCCCAATCCGGTGTACGTTGCGATCGCGAAGGCTGGCCCGGCCCTCTCCTGGCTGAAGATGCTCGTCGCGCTCGGCGCCATTGCCGGACTCGCCTCGGTGGTGCTGGTCATGCTCCTCGGCCAGCCGCGCATCTTCTACGCGATGTCCAAGGACGGACTGCTCCCGGCGCTCTTCGGCAAGGTGCATCCCAAGTACCAGACGCCCTGGGTCTCCACCATCATCACGGGATGCGTCGCCGCTGTGGTGGCGGGGATGTTCCCGATCGGACTCCTGGGTGAACTGGTCTCGATCGGCACGCTCCTCGCCTTCGTCATCGTCAGCGCCGGCGTGCTCGTGCTCCGCTATCGATCGCCGAACCTGCACCGACCCTTCCGCACCCCGATGGTGCCGGTCGTACCGGTGCTCGCGATCCTGATCTGCGGCTACATGATGAGCAGCCTCCCACTCGACACCTGGCTCCGACTGCTGATCTGGCTGGCGCTCGGCCTGGTGATCTATTTCGGCTACGGGAAGGCCAATTCCAAGGTCGGAAGGGCCGAAGCGGGCAGATAAGCTCCGGGATCGTATATCTTTCGCGGCGGCGCCCCAATCCGGGGCGCCGCTTCGTCTTTGCAGACCCCCGTGCCCCTCTCTGACATCCTGGACGTCGCCCCGGCTCGCAGCGAGGCCGCGAAACGCATCGCCGAAAGTCTCCGCGGTGCCAAGCGCGTCGGCATCACCACGCACATCAATGCCGACGGGGATGCGTGCGGCTCGGTGGCCGCGATGGCCCGGCTCCTCCCGCAACTCGGGATTACCGCCCGCATCATCAATCCCACCCCCTGGCCGTCGATCTTCGCCTTCCTCCTGGACGACACGATCGAGGAACGTACGCGCGACGGGGTGCGCGCCCTCCAGGGGATCGAGGCGCTGATCGTACTCGACGTGAGCGACATGAGCCGCCTGGGGCAGCTCGCCGAGGGCGTCAGGAAGCTCACCATCCCGCGCATTGTCATCGATCACCACGTGCCGAGCGACGAGCCGGCGGGTGAGCTGTTGATGGACGACCCGACGGCGTGCGCGACCGGGGAACTGGTCTTCGACTTCGCGGCCACGCTTGGCCTCCCCATCTCGCCGGCCATCGCTGAGTCCCTGTACACGGCCATCCTCACCGACACGGGCGGCTTTCGTTACGCGAACACCACGCCGCGCTGCCATGCGATCGCCGCGTCCCTGCTGCGCACGGGCGTCGACCCGGAGACGATGTACCGTCGCATCTACGCGTCGGTCACGACGGGCCGCATCTTCCTCCTGCGCGACGCGCTGCACTCCATTGGCCACGACGCGGAGCATGGCATCTCGTGGATTTCCGTCACGGCCGATGCTCTCGAGCGCTACGACGTCAGCCCGGAAGACCTGGACGGCATCGTGGAGCATCCGCGATCCATCATGGGCACGCGACTCGCACTCTTCTTCCGCGACCTGGGCTACGGCAAGGTGAAGGTGTCGTTCCGCAGCACCGGCCTCGTGGACGTGAATCGTTTCGCGCGCGTCTTCGGCGGAGGCGGGCACGCCAAGGCATCGGGCGCGCTGATCACCGGCTCACTGGATCAGGTGCGTGACAAGGTGGTCGCCGCTGCCCGTGAATACGTCGGTGTGTTGCAGTCCGCCGACGCCATCTAATCGTGAATAGTGAGGAGTGAATCGTGAATGGTGAGCCGGTCCATCGGCACCTGCTCCATTCACCATTCACCATTTCACCTTTCACTCACCAGTCGCCACAACCGTCACCCAGCTCCGCTTTGCCCTCCCTTCAGGAACGCATCGAAGTTGCGCTCTCCGGCGTCCGCAGTCCGCGGTCGCCCTCGAGCGTGCTCGCCGACGACATGGTTCGAGACATCGGCACGACCACCGATGGCAAGGTGCGCCTGACCGTCCTCCTCAAGGCGTCCGACGACCCCACGGTAGTGCGCGACGTGCGCCAGGCCGTGGAGCAGGTCGAGGGGGTGACGGGAGTGAAGGTCGACGTGAAGGATCCCGCCGAACTCGCACCGCCCACGCGGGCACGCATGCTGCCAGTGATGGACGATCGTCCCGCGAAGCCAACGCCGTCGGCGCCGACGCCGGTCTCCTACCCGAACCTGGGTCACGTCATCGCCGTGTCGTCAGGCAAGGGCGGGGTGGGGAAGTCCACCGTGGCAGTGAATCTTGCCGTGGCCCTCGCGAAGCGCGGGCTGCGGGTCGGGCTGATGGACGCCGACATCTATGGACCCAACATCCCTCGCATGATGGGGGTCGACGGCGCGCCCCCGGTGCGCGACGAGAAGATCGTCCCGCTCGAGGCCCACGGCGTCAAGCTCATCTCGTTAGGCTTCCTGATCGAGCGCGACCAGCCGGCCATCTGGCGCGGTCCGATCGTCATGAAGATCACGACGCAGTTCCTGCGTGACGTGGCGTGGGGAGAGCTCGACTACTTCCTCGTCGACATGCCCCCGGGCACGGGGGACGCCCAGCTCTCCCTCGTGCAGGCCACCAACGTCACTGGCGCGATCATCGTCACCACGCCCCAGCAGGTCGCCATCGGCGACGCGCTCCGAGGGGCTAAAATGTTCGAGCGCGTGAAGGTGCCGGTTCTGGGCATCGTCGAGAACATGAGCTGGTTCGAGTGCCCGCATTGCGGCAAGCCGACGGCCCTGTTCGGCTCCGGCGGCGGCAAGGCGCTCGCCGACGAACTGCAGCTCGACCTGCTCGGCCAGGTGCCGATGTCTCCCCGCGTCATGGAGGGCGGAGACACCGGGCGCCCGATCGTCGCGGCTGACCCGGAATCGTCGGCCGCGAAGGCGCTGGACGCGATCGCCGTGCGCCTGCACGCTACCCTTGGCGTCCCGCGTCGCAGCTGAGCGGCCATGCGACCCCTCATCACCCTGCTGACTGACTTCGGCACGGCCGATGGGTACGTGGCGGAGATCAAGGGAGTCCTGCATTCGCTCTGCCCCGACGTCACGGTCGTCGACCTCTCGCACGACATCCCGCCGCACGACGTCGAGCTCGCGCGACTGACGGTCGCGCGCTACTGGCGGCGCTTTCCCGCCGGCGCGGTGCACCTCGTGGTCGTGGATCCTGGCGTCGGGACCTCGCGCGCCGCGATGGCCGTTCGCTCAGAGGGACGCTTCCTGGTGGGTCCGGACAACGGCGTGTTGTCGCCCGCCCTGCTTGTAGGGGATGCCGAGATCATCGCGCTCCCGGTGAGCGGGTCGGCGTCGCGGACGTTCCATGGCCGAGACGTCTTTGCGCCCGCCGCTGCCGCCCTCGCGCTCGGCGCAGGCGTCGAGTCGTTAGGCTTGCCGCACGAGGCGCCGATCGTGCGTCGCACACCGGAGGCTGTGCGTCGAGACGATGGCGCGGTGCTCGGCGAGGTCATCGCCGTGGATCGCTTCGGCAACGCGATCACGAACCTGGTGGGGGCGCGCAATGGCGTGGTCGCCGCCGCCGGGCGCCCGATTCCGGTGCGCGGCACCTACGGCGACGTCGCCGCTGGCACCCCGGTCGCGGTCACAGGGTCGAGCGGGCTGCTGGAGATCGCCGTCCGAGATGGCAGTGCCGCGGCGACGCTCGGCCTTGCACGGGGCGCTACCGTCGTGTGGTATCGGGGATGACAGCCATGATTCGTGATTCGTGATTCGTGAATCGGCGTGATTCGCCAATGCCGGTGAACGAATCGCGCCGAATCCCGAATCCCGACTCCCGGCCCTATCTCCCCGTGCCTGCTTCGGCCTTCGGCTTCGGGCGCCGCGCGGCGATCACGCCGGCAACCGGCGTCGGCGTCTGCCATCCGGTGTCTGCAGCAGGAGCCGGTGCAACGGTGACCGCGGCGTCGCGACGCGTGCCGCCTCGGGACAGCAGCGCTGCCCCAAAGCCCGCCGTGACTGCAACGAACGTCACGCAGAGGGCGAACACGCGGAGCATGGTCCCGGCTACCGGAACGTTGATCAGGACGGCGGCGAGGAGCCAGAGTCCCATGTACACCACCAGGCCAACCATCACCCCACGCAGCGAATTCCCGCGGGCACTGAGCCGGGCGACACCGCGGCCACCCAGTCCATCGCCGGTGAGGCGTGCGACAGCGACGAAGCCCAGGGTCGCGAGGCCGGCCACGGCGAGGACGATGGCCACGATCGCGAAAGGAATCAGGAGCGCCCCGATCACCGTGATGGCCAGACCCACACACACGAGCAGGATCACGGGAAGTACGCCGAGTTCACCGACGATTCCGGTGAGGAAGGAGCGCCAGAAGGACTGGCCGAGGACGTCCACCACGCCCTCGAGGTAGGGACTCGCGAAGACGAGCACGCCGAGCCCGATCAGCATCATCACCGTGAACCAGCCCAGGGCGAGGTTGAGTGGCGAGCGGTTCGGGTGCGGACGGGTGTCGTCCCCCCTCATCATCGAGCGAAGCGACGCGCCGAACGTGCCGGTGAAGGGCTTGATCGTTCCGCCGATGGTCCCGGCGTTGGTCACGTCCCCGAACGCCGCAATAGCGTCGCCGGTGATGGTGCCTCCACTGAGCACGTTTACATCGCCCGCGATCGCGATTGCCGTCCCGCGGATGGTGCCCCGGACCTCGAGGTTGCCACCAGCAACGACCACTGGGCCCTCAACCACGGTGCCGGCGGGGATCACCCGGCCGCCGATCGTGAGACTATCCTGGGCTTTGGCAGGGGCGACAGACGCCTGCGCTGCCTTGTCTTGTTGGGCTGCAGCAGAGGAGGGAAAAGCCCAAGGGGCGACCGCCAAGGCGGCCGCCAGGAACGCCTGCATGCTCATGCTAGGCCCTCCGGCGGCGACCAGCGGTGGCGACCGCCTTCACCCCGAAGGCGACGGCCCCGACCGTAAGTGCAAGGGCTCCGGCGGCGCCAATAATTGCGACGGTTCCGCCATTCTGGATCGCGGCCGCCGCAGGCGCCCCAAACAGGGCCCGCGCCGTTTCGACGGCCATAACCGACACTCCCTCACGCGAGCGCTCCATTACGAGGTTCGTGAGGAACAGCAGGGCGTCGGCGCGATGGCCAATCCAGACCGCAAGGAGGGACATGGTGACGGCCATCACCCCACCTGTCGCCCCGACGGCCGCCTTTCCAAACGACGACTGAGGGATCAGGCGCCGAATGGAATCGCGCGCGGCCACATGCCAAGGCTCGAAGATCTGGACCTGGGTCATGACCCGATCCGCGAGGCGGGGGGCCGGGGCCAGCAGGGGAAGGGCTTCGAGCCGGCCGACGACCGCCGCGAGGGCATCGTACCGGGCCTGACAGTCGGGACACTGCTCGAGGTGCGTCCTGAGGGGCGCAACGCCGAAACCCTCCTCGTCATCGAGGAGGAGATCGATCTCGTCTGGTAGCAGGTGTCGGTGATTCACAGTGTCTCCGCTCGGGTCTACGACCATGCGGCCCCCTTGGTTTCACTCACGTGTATCGTCGAGGGCCTCGCGCAGCTGGTGGCGAGCCCGGTGGATGTAGGTCTTGACGGTGCCGAGGGGCAGGTCGAGGGTCGCAGCGATCTCTTCGTAGGATCGGCCCTCGACGTGCCGAAGCATGATGCAGGCGCGATATTCGGGTCTCAGGCTCCCGATGGCGCGCTCGATCGCCGAGCCGATTTCCTTGGCCTCCAGCTCCTCGAGCGCCGTTTCCTGTTGCGACGCGATCTCCATTTGCGTCGCCTCGATCTCGGCGGCCGAGGAGGCGTGCGGCGATCCGTCCATGGAGACGGTCGCGATCTGTCGCTTGCGCAGGTGATCGATCGCGACGTTGTTCGCGATCTTGAAGAGCCAGCTCGAGAGCTTGAACTCCGGGCGATAGCGATCGATGTGGTTCAGGACCTTGATGAACGTGTCCTGGGAGAGATCCTCCGAGATCTCGCGATCGCGCACCATGCGGAAGATCAGCGAGAAGACGGGCCGCTCGTATCGACGAATGAGCTCCCGATACGCCGCCTCGCGCCCTTCCTGGGCCAACGAGACGAGGTCCGCATCCGGGAGATTTTTCAGGTCGAGAATCGGGGCCATGCCGCTCGGTGGCGCTGGCGAGGGAACAAGCCCCCGGCCCGCGAAGTTGGGGGAAGGTAAGGGAACACCGTGTGGCGGGTCCAGCTGCGCTTGATCGTGCTGCCGCCCCCGTCCACCTTTCGTCCGATGACCCTCACCGACCTTCCGCGCCCGACGAGCACATCGGCAGGCGCTCCCGATGACGCGTTGGAGGTTCGCGATGCGGCGAGCGGGGGCGCGGCCAAGCGGGAGTACGTCAAGCGCATTTTCTCCGAGATCGCGCCCCGGTACGACCTGCTGAACCACCTCCTGAGCTTCAACATCGACCGTGGCTGGCGCGCGCGTGCGCTCGACGCCTTGGGGTGGCGTCGTGCGCCGGAAGGTCGCTACCTGGACCTGTGCGCGGGGACGCTCGACGTCTCGGCGCAGCTGTCGCGCCTCGACGGATTCAAGGGCTCGGTGCTCGGCGCGGACTTCGCCGAACCGATGCTCCGCTCGGGGCGTGGCAAGTCATCGGAGCAGGTCGTGCGTCCGGTGGTGGCTGACGCCCTGGCGCTGCCGCTCGCAGACGCGTCGATGGATGGAGCGATCGTGGCGTTCGGCATTCGCAACGTCGCCGACCTCGACGCCTGCCTGCACGAAGTGCATCGCGTCCTGCGCCCCGGTGCGCGCTTCGTGATCCTCGAGTTCTCGACGCCACGCTCGGCGATCGTGCGCACGGGGTACCAGGCGTACTTCCACCACGTCCTTCCCACGATCGGTGGCCTCGTGAGCGGTCACCGATCGGCGTACAAGTACCTGCCGGAGTCGGTGAAGCACTTTCCAGAGCAGCGCGCCCTCGCGGAACGCATGCAGCGGACGGGGTTTGCGCAGGTGTCGTGGACGGATTTGACGTTCGGCGTCGCTGCGATTCACGTGGGCGAGAAAGCATCGTGATTCGGGATTCGGGATTCGGGATCCGGCGTGATTCGTTCACGTAGTCCGTTCACGAGTCACGCCGAATCACAATTCCCGAATCACCAATCACGGCCCCTGCCATTGCCTTTCAACGACCTGCAATCCTTCATCGCCGCCCTCGACGCCGCCGGGGAGCTCGTGCGCATCACCGCCCCCGTGCGCGTGAAGCTCGAGGTGTGCGAGATCGCCGATCGCGTGAGCAAGATGCCCGGGGGCGGGAAGGCGCTGCTCTTCGAGCACCCGATCCTCGACGACGGCACGCGCTCGCCGTACCCGGTCGCGATCAACCTGTTCGGGTCGATGCGGCGCATGGCGATGTCGTTAGGCGTGGAGTCGCTCGACGACATCGGCGGGCGTATCACGAAGCTGCTGGACCTCAAGGTGCCCGATGGGATCCTCGGCAAGCTCGGGCTCCTGCCCCGCCTGCTCGAGGTCTCGAAGTTCCCCCCACGTAAGCGAGGGGGTTCGCCGACGTCGCAGGAAGTCGTGTGGACCGGGAAGCAGATCGACCTGCGAAAGCTCCCGGTGATCACGTGCTGGCCCGAGGACGGTGGCCCGTACATCACCTTGCCGATGGTCATCTCGCGCGACCCTGTGCGCGGCATCCGCAACGTAGGCATGTACCGCGTGCAGGTGCTCGGTCCT